>JAMOSZ010000055.1 GCA_027062625.1 Nautiliaceae bacterium | reverse complement strand
TTGATTCATTTAATCGTACAATAGATTATATTAGAGTATCAGTTACTAGCAGGTGCAATTTTAGATGTCTTTATTGTATGCCAAATACGCCTTTTGAGTGGGAGCCAAAAGAGAATCTTTTAAGTTATGAAGAGATGTTTGAGTTTTTGCGTCTTGCTATTGATGAGGGAGTAAAAAAGATACGCCTAACAGGAGGAGAACCTCTTTTAAGAAAAGATTTAGATAAATTTATAAAAATGCTTAGTACTTATAAGCCAAGTCTTGATTTGGCTTTAACTACCAATGGCTTTTATCTAAAAGAGCAGGCAAAAAAATTAAAAGATGCGGGACTTAAAAGAGTAAATATTTCCCTTGATAGTCTAAAACCAGAAGTTGCTGCAAAAATTACTCAAAGGGATGTTTTAAAAAAAGTAATTGAAGGGATAGATGAGGCTATTAAAGTAGGATTTGAAGTTAAGTTAAATAGCGTGATTATGAGAGGGATTAATGATGAAGAGATTATTGATTTATTAGAGTGGGCAAGGAAAAGGGGGGTCGTTATTAGATTTATTGAGTTTATGGAAAATGAAAGAGCTTATCCTGGTATAAAGAGTGTGAGTTCAAAAGAGATTTTAAAAAAAATAGCTTCTAAATACTCTTTTAAAGAGTTAGAAAAAGATAATAGTGCAAGTAGATACTTTGAGCTTGAAGATGGATATAAATTTGGAGTTATTGAGCCTCATAGTGAGGATTTTTGTAAAAATTGCAATAGAATTCGCTTAACGGCTGAGGGGTATTTGATACCATGTCTTTTTTTTACTGAGAGTTATAATATAAAAGAGGCTATTAGAAAAAAAGATATTAAAAAAGCGGCTGAAATTTTAAGAGAGGTTGTAAAAAATAAGCCTGAAAAAAACGACTGGAATGAGGGAGAAGTTTCAAGTAGAGCATTTTGGGAGACTGGGGGATAGGATGGATAGTATTAAAAAAGCGGCAATTGCTATAAAAGAAGCAAAATATCTTTTGATTACAGCCGGAGCTGGGATGGGAGTTGATAGTGGGCTTCCTGATTTTAGGGGTAATGAAGGGTTTTGGAGGGCATATCCGATTGCAAAAAAACTTGGGCTTAACTTCCAAGCTCTTGCAAATCCTACTTGGTTTGATATTAATCCCTCTCTTGCTTGGGCTTTTTATGGTCATAGGTTAAATCTATACAGAAATACAACCCCTCACGAAGGTTTTAAAGTGCTTAAAAATTTGCCTCATAATAAATTTGTTTTTACTTCAAATGTGGATGGACAATTTCAAAAAGCCGGGTTTGATGAAAAAAAGATAGTAGAAATTCATGGAAGCATTCATTATCTTCAATGTACTTTGCCTTGTTGTGAGGAGATTTGGGAGAATAAAGAGATAGTAAGAGTTGATATGGAAAGGTTTAGGGCTTTGGATATTCCAAAGTGTAAATTTTGCAAAAGAGTTGCAAGACCAAATATTTTAATGTTTGGGGATTTTAGGTTTGTTGAAAAAAGAGTTAATGAACAATTAAATAGATACGCTTCTTGGTTAAGAGGGATTGATGATAAGCTTGTAATCGTTGAAATTGGAGCAGGAAAAGCAGTGCCTACTGTTAGATTAGAGAGTGAAAGGATAAGAGATTTATTTGGAGCTACTTTAATTAGAATTAATCCAAGAGAGAGTGAGGGTGGGGATATTGAAATTTCTCTTGGAGCAAAAGAGGCACTTTTAAAGATTGCCGCTTTTATGCTACAATTTGAAAAAAGGATTTAAATGAAAAAAATTGCGTTAGTTTTGGCGTTGTTTTCGTTTTCAATGGCTATGAAGTGTGAGAGTGTTGCTATTCAAATTGGGAAAAAGGGAGTGGTGGTTATTAATAAAAAAACTAAACCAATGATACAAAAAGCAATAGGTCCGCTTCTTCATATGAAGTTAGAGCAAAATAAAAAAATAGTAAAAGCTTACTTTGAGAATAACATAACTGCTAAATTTAATTATCTTGATACTCATAAGAATTTTAAACGATTTATAACAAAAGATGGAGTTTTATTGATAAATGATAAAAATGAGAGTGAGGTGATTTTAGCACTTTCTGTTAAAGATAAAAATACAACAACAATGCTTGGTATTTTTTATAACTGCAAATGATAATATTTGTTTATGGAAGTTTGAAAAGAGGCAAAAAACTTAATTACTATTTAAAAAGGGCGAAATTTTTGGGAGAGGCTATAACTTGTGATAAGTATCCTATGATTTTGAGCAAATCAAAGTGGTATCCTTATTTAATAGAGAGAAAAAATCAAGGATATTATATAAAAGGAGAAGCTTATAAAGTCTCTTCTTGCCTTTTAAAACTTTTAGATAGAGTTGAAGAAGCTCCACACTATTATTACCGAAAAAAAATTTGCATAAAAATAGATGGTAAAAAATATAAAGCGTGGACTTATTTTGTAAGAAAAGTGCCAAAGTATAAAAAAAAAGAACTTTTGTCAAATTTTTAGAGTTTTGAGTGAGTTAATATTTAATTTGTGTTAAAATTTTGTAAAAAATAGAGGGTAGTATGAAAAAGTTGTTAATTTTTGGGATTATTGTTGGAACTTTATTTGCCAAAGGACTTACTCTTCAAGAGAAGCAAGCTCTTTTTAGGGAATATTACACTTCAAAAGTTTTAAGAGATGCTTACTATTATTTTAAAGTGATTTATCTATTTAGTGGCCATTTTGAGCGATTGATGAAAAGTGAGATTATTCATATGCAAATGATTAAAAAAGTAATAAAACACTATAAAATTCCATTTAAGAGTGATGATACTTTTGGGAAGTTTCCAGATTCGTTTAAAAAAGAGTTTAAATTTATAATCGATAAAGGTAGCAAGAGTTTTTTAGAAGCTATTAAAGTTTCTATTAAAGAGGAAGTTGATGATATTGATAGGTTAGAGAAGTATAAAAAAATAAGCACTCACAATGATATAAAAGCTCTTTTTTCTATTATTCAAAGAAGCAGAAAAAATCATTATCTTTTATTCAACAAGATATTGCTTAAAAGTGTTAAAAAGGGAGTTTGTATTATAATGCCTTCTAAATATTGCAGACACTATAAATGGGATAGAAAATTACCTAAGCAAGTTCGTAAGAAATGGTATTTTATTGATGTAGAGAAATGGAATAAAATTATGCATAGATTAGAACCTAAGTAGTGGCGTCCCCAACGGGATTCGAACCCGTGTCGCCGCCGTGAAAGGGCGGTATCCTAGACCACTAGACGATGGGGACTCAATGGTGACCCGTGCTGGATTCGAACCAGCGGCCCTCTGCTTAAAAGGCAGATGCTCTACCGACTGAGCTAACGGGTCTCTCATCCCCTTGTGTGCGTGAAATTATAAGTAATTTTATCACCTATGTCAAGAGTTTTTGAATGTGTTTGAAAAAAGCAAAAACTAATAAAAAGAATAGCTAAAAGAGTAGCAAAGTTAAGGAGTATAAGTTTTTAAATTTTTTGTCTAAAAGATATTTAGCAAATTTTGTTGTAGAATATAAAGCATCAGCAATAACTATTTTAGAAGAGAAAGAGAAAATAGCATTTTGTTTTCATTAGAATAAGCTTTATCTAAATAGAATTTATTCACAAAAGAGTAGTTATTATTTGATTTTTTTTTTAAACATACTTAGATTTAGCTATAAATTGCTTGAATTAGTTTAAATCCAGCTCCGGCTAAGATAATGCTTCCAATTACATTTAATGCAATATAGATTAAACTCTCAACAATTAATCCGTTTTGGATTAAAAAAAAGTTTTCAATTGCAAATGTTGAAAATGTAGTCAGTGCCCCCATCATACCAGTTGTTAAGAGTGATTTTAAGTGAGGATTTGTTATTATATTTGTTTGAATAAGTCCAATTAAAACTCCAAGGGTAAAGCTTCCTATTAAATTAACTGCAAGAGTTCCAAATGGAATTGAATGTTTTATAGTATGATTTACAAAGCCTGCTATATATGCCCTAAGAATTGCTCCTATAAAACCTCCAATTCCAATTGCTAAGTATGTATCAAATTTCATTTTTTCTCCTTATACTCTTTATCTAAAATTTCTTGCATTTTAGCTTTTGTTTTTTCATACCAATCTTTTTCATTTGGGTAAAAACTATCTAAAAAAATTACTTTTATTTTCTGTTTTTCAATTTTAAAAGGCTTTTTAAAAGCAAATGGTAAGTTAATAATTACAAATGGTTGCACTTTTAAGTTTAGCTTCTCAGCCAATGCTTTTGGTCCGCTTTTCCACTCTTTCATTTTTGTAGGATTATCTTTATTGCGGGTTCCTTCTGGGAAGACTACTATTTTTAATCCTTTTTCTACTCTTTTTTTAACTTCTTTAATCATTGTAATTACTGAGCGTTTGTTTGAGCGATCTACTAAAATCATATCAGTGTTTACTAGCATATATTTAATAAGTGGCATCTCTCCAAGCTCTTTTTTTGCTATCCAAATAATTTTTTCGTCAATAATAGTTTCCATTAAAGCAATGTCTAAGTTGTGAGTATGATTTCCAATTAATAAATTTGCTTCTTTATCAAGTTGCCCTTCTATAATAATCTCTTTTGCAATTAAATTTGTTAGCACTCTTGAAGTCCATTTTCTATACTTTAACTCTCTTTTTGGATCTATCCAGCAAAGAAAAGATGCTATTAGTATTGATGCGCCTCCAATTGCAGCTTTTATATAAGAGATAATTGTATCAATCATTTTTTATCCATCCTATCTTATTGTCAATTTTTATTTTTGTGTAATTTTTTCTTCTATCAAGCACAAGGGCTTTTTGTTCTTTTTTTGTTATGTAAATAATTGTGGATTGTGGAGTTGGTAAGATTTGGACTTTTGTTCCTTTTTGTAAAAGCATACTTCCTTTTGGAAAAATTAAATATATAAAGAAAATAAATAAAATAAAAGGAATAATTAACAAAATATAGAGCCTACTTAAAACGAAAATAAGAGTTAAAAAAATTATGGTTGCGATTAATAAGATGTTAATTGGAGTAAAGATTGATTTATCTTCTGGATTTATCTGAATTTGAGTGCTTATTATCTCTTCTTTTGTGTTTAGAGGGATTGAAATTTTTTGAAACTTTTGCTTTGGTAAGTTAAAATAATAGATTGTAAGAGATGTTTTATTTTTTGGAACTAAGCCTATGTAAGATGCTTGGGTGTTTGTGATGGGAGTTAGCTTTTCATCTTTTAATCCTAAGCTGAAATTTCTTATATCACATCCTTTGCATTCAATGTTAAAGTTTACAAGATTGTAGTTTTTGTTGTAGTTTGATGTTATGACATTTGTTATTTTAAGAGAATTTGCTACTATGTTTGAGTAGTTTTTAGGTGGAGTAAATTCTATTATGTTGATTTTTTTTGAGAGATTTATATCCGCATAAATTTTTGTTCCAAAAATTACTAAGTCTCCTATATCTTTTGATGCTGAAAAGTTTAAATCCATGTAATAGACAAATGGAGACTTTTTATAAATTGAGTATTCAATTTTTTTAGGCGGAATAATTTTTATCTTCTCTTTAATTGGGAGGACTATTTTTAGTTTAATTGAAACTTTTTCTTTTGGGTAGTAATAAGGCTTTATATTTTCAAATTTAACAATTGGCTCAATTGCAAAAAGAAAAAAAGGAAGAAATAAAATTAAGTATCTCATTTTAGCGCTATATTGTTCTCTTTTATAAATTTTTGAATGTAAGCTAAGAATCTTTTTTTAGCCCTACCATAAAGCTTTGTTTTTGCCGAGCGTTTTATTTTTAAAGGATTTATCCATCTTCCATATCTCATTACTCCAAAGTGAAGATGAGGTCCTGTTGATAGTCCAGTATTTCCAAGATATCCAATAACGTCTCCTTGGCGAACTCTTTTTCCTACATAAATTCTCCTTGGCCAAGAGCGGAGGTGTCCATATAAAGTAATATATCCGTTTTTGTGTCTAATTTTTATAGTTTTTCCATACCCTCCAAGCCATCCTTTATAAATTACAATTCCATCAGCGACTGAATGGATAGGAGTTCCTACTCTGTTTACATAATCAATTCCATCGTGCATTCTCCATTTATGTAAGATTGGATGAAATCTCCTCCCAAAGTATGAAGAGATTTTTCTATATCTAAGAGGAGCTGCTAAAAACATTCCCTTTAAACTTCTTCCATTTTCGTCATAATATCTGCCATCGTATGGATTTAAAAATGCATTGTAAACTTTTCCTTTTATTTCAAATGAAGCAAATAATACTTTTACATCTTTAACTTTTCCATATCTACTCTTTGTTTGATACAAAACGGATAAAGTAGAGCCTTTTGGGAGTGTTCTAAAATTAATTTTATCTCCAAAAATATCAGAAATCTTTGCCGCAAGACTTCTTAGGTGAGTTGCTTTGTAAATATCATAACTTAAAAAGTTATCAATTGTGATTTTAGCCTCTTTTTGTTTTACATCATAAAAAATTGGCACAATACGAGTTGTGTATTTATTGTCTTTTTTGATAATTTGGAGTTGATTGTTTGCGTCAATTGGGAATAGGGCTTGTTTTATTTTATTGTTATCCTTTAAAAGGAAAATTGTACTTCCTGGTTGAATGTTTCTTACTTTCCTTTTAATTTCGTTTGGTAAATTATAATAGATACTAATTGGCAAAGAGTTTTGTTGTAAGAAAAGATAAAACCTATCCCCCTTTTGCCATTTGTAAGCGTCAATTTTATAAGCAAATGCAAAGATTGAGGCTAAAATCAATAGCACTATCTTTTTCATTTAAGAAAACCTTCAAGCATTTTTATTCCATCAATTCCTCCAAGCATCTCTTCCATTGCTCTTTCTGGATGTGGCATAAGTCCAAAGACATTTTTATTTTCGTTACAAATTCCAGCAATGCTATCAATGCTTCCGTTTGGATTTAACTCTTCTCCATTTTTATCGCAATATTTAAGTAACACTTGTCCATTATCATACATTCTTTTAAGAGTATCTTCATCTACTTTATAATTCCCCTCAGCGTGTGCTATTGGAATGTTTATAATATCTCCTATGTTAAAGTTTTGTAAAAATTTGTTGTTATTATCAATAACTTTTAAGTGGTGGAATTTTGAGATAAAGTGAAGTCCTTCATTTCTTGTCATTGCTCCTGGGAGCAAGTGAGATTCAAGCAAAATCTGAAATCCGTTGCATATTCCAAGGACATATCCACCTTTTTTTGCATATTCCCTTATAGCTTCCATAATAGGGGAAAATCTTGCAATTGCTCCGCTTCTTAAATAATCCCCATAACTAAATCCACCAGGCAAAACTACTAAGTCGTAATTTTTAAGTTCTTTTTCGCTATGCCATATAAAATCAGCTTTTGCTCCAATTTTTTCAAAAGCCCATTTTGTATCTCTATCACAATTTGTCCCAGGAAATACTACAACTCCAACTCTCATTCTTTTACCTCTATTTCATAATTTTCAATAACTGGGTTTGCTAAAAGTTCATCTGCCATCTTTTTAGCTTTTTTAATAGCTTCTTCTTTATTATTAGTATCAATATCAATTAAAATTTGCTTTCCAACTCTTACATCTTTAACTTCATCAAATCCAAGAGAATTTAGGGCGTTTAATACTGCTTTTCCTTGTGGGTCAAGAACGCCTTTTTTTAAATGGATATTTACCGCTACTTTCATTTTGCATCCTTTAATCTTTTTAATACTTCTTTGTAAGCTTCTTTGATATCTCCAAGATTAAATCTAAATAAGTCTTTATCCATCTTTTTGCCAGTTTTTTTATCCCAAAGTCTACAACTATCAGGTGTAATTTCATCTGCTAGGATAATATTTCCATCTTTATCTTTTCCAAATTCAATTTTAAAGTCTACTAAAATTAATCCTACTTTGTCAAAAAAATTTATTAAAAATTCATTAACTTTTCTTCCGTATTCTCTTAGTGTTTCAAGTTCTTTTTTATTATCTACTAAATTTAAAATCATAGCATGGTCGTCATTAATTAACGGGTCGTTTAGCTCATCGTTTTTATAATAAAATTCAACAATTGGGAATTTTAATTTTTCTCCTTCTTTTAATCCAAGTCTTTTACAAAGACTTCCAGCTGCTATGTTTCTTACTACAACTTCAATTGGGATAATGTCTACTTTTTTTACAAGCTGTTTGTTTTTGTCAATTTGTTTGATTAAGTGAGTTGGAATTCCCTCTTTTTCAAGTGCTTGGAAAATCAAAGTAGTAATCTCACAATTTAGCTCACCTTTACCACTCTCTTTATCTACCTTTTCTCCGTTAAATGCCGTTAGGCTATCTTTAAACTCGCAAATTACTTCGTTTGGATTATCAGTTTTATAGATTTTCTTTGCTTTACCTTCGTATAAGAGTTCCATTTATTCTCCTTTTAATTGTTTTTCAATAATTAAAGCTTTTAGGATATTTGCTCCGGTTAAGAGTTGTAAGTCATTGTCTATTTTTTTAATGTTTTTATCTTTTTTCTCTTTTTTAGAGTTTAATTTATCAAGTTCCGCTTTTAAGTGAGCTTTTAAGTTAGCCTCTTTTATCTCAACTTTATTTTCTTCTTTTTGAATTTTTGCTGGGTGGATAATAATATCAGGAGTTACCCCTTTTGCTTGAATTGTGCGTCCACTTGGTAAGTAGTATTTTGCAATAGTTAATCTTAGAGCTTCTTGTGGATATCCAGGAATTGGCAAAATTGCTTGCACACTTCCCTTTCCAAAAGTTTTCTCACCAACAATTACGGCTCGTTTATGGTCTTGAAGTCCTCCTGCTACAATTTCGCTTGCACTTGCACTTCCTCCATTTACTAAAACAACTATTGGGATATTTTTAAAAGTTCCTTTTTTATGAGCATAAAAGGTTTCGTTTTCTCTTTTTACTCTTCCTTTTTCTGAGAGTAAGACTCCTTTGTCTATAAACATATCAAGAGTGCCTATTGCTTGATTTAAAAGTCCTCCTGGATTATTTCTTAAATCAATAATTATTCCTTTTTTTCCTTCTTTTTTTGCTTGGATTATAGCTTTTTTGAGATTTTTTACTACATTTTTATCAAATTTGCTAATTCTTATATATTTTATTTGAGGGAAATTTTCTAAATTTTGGGCTTTTACCGATTTTACTTTAATTATTGCTCTTGTAATGGTTACTTTAAAAGGTTTTTGTCCTTTTCTAACAATTGTAAGAGTAATTTTTGTTCCAGGTTTACCCCTCATTAAATTAACCGCTTCTTCTAAACTCATATCAAGAGTTGCTTTATCATTAATTTTTAAGATAATATCGCCAGCCTTTAATCCCGCACGATAAGCTGGGGTATCATCAATTGGAGAGATTATTGTCAAAACCCCGTTTCTCATTCCAACAACAATTCCAAGTCCTCCAAATTCTCCTGATGTATCAATTTTTAACTCTTTGTAAGCTTTTTTATCAAGGTAGCTTGAATGAGCATCAAGATTTGGTAAAAGACCTTTTATTGCTTTATTTACAAGAGAGGTTGTGTTTAACTCTTTTACATAATATTTTTTGATTATAGCTAATACTTCAACAAATTTTTCTAATGCTTTTAAATTTTGATTATCCATTGGTGAAGCATATAGCGATGCTGCAAGTATAGTTGCAGTTAAAAGTCTTTTCATATAAATCCTTAATTTTGTAATTTAGCGAAATTCTATTTTAATTTGTTTAAAAAATCAAGTTGGATGGTTTTGATTTAATAAAATTAAAAAAAATTGCTTTAAAAACCTTGACATAAACTGACTAAACTTGTATAATAACAATAATAAAATTTTTAAGGAGGCGAATAATGGAAAAATTATTTGAAAAATTAACCAATCAGATGATGGAAGCAATTGAATCTGGGCTTAGCTTAGCACTTCACAATAAAAACCCAGAAGTACATCCATTGCATGTATTATGGGGGCTTTTAACAAACACAAACACCGTGCTTAATCAAGCTCTAAATAAAATGGGGGTTGATAAGGTTGCAATTGAACTTGAAGTAAAAAGTGCAGTTGATAGACTTCCAAAAGTAGATAACATTACAAAAGAGTCTATTAGAATCGGAAGAGAATTAATTGATAGTTTGCATAAAGCAGAAGCTCTTGCTACAAAAATGGGAGATAAGTATATTGCAGTTGATACTTGGCTTATTGCAAATCTTGATAGATTTAAAGACGTTCTTGGTAAATATGTTGATTTAATGGAGCTTAAAAAGACTCTTGAAGCAATAAGAGGGGATAAAAAGATTGAATCTAAAAGTGCTGATGAAAATCTTGATGCGCTTAATAAATACGGAATTGATTTAACTGAGAAAGCTAGACGCGGTGAGCTTGACCCAGTAATTGGAAGAGATGAAGAGATTAACAGAATGACTCAAATTCTTATTAGAAAAACAAAAAACAATCCTATTTTACTTGGTGAGCCTGGTGTTGGTAAGACTGCACTTGTAGAAGGTTTGGCTCAAAGAATAGTTAAAAAAGAGGTTCCAACTTCATTACAAAACAAAAGAATTATAGCACTTGATATGACAGCACTTATTGCTGGTGCTAAATATAGAGGTGAATTTGAAGATAGACTCAAAGCGGTTGTTGATGAGGTAAAACAAAATCCAAATATTATTCTATTTATTGACGAAATTCACACAATCGTTGGTGCGGGTGCTAGTGAAGGTAGCATGGATGCGGCAAACATACTAAAACCAGCACTTGCAAGAGGAGAGCTTAGGACTATTGGTGCGACAACTTTAAAAGAATATAGAAAATATTTTGAAAAAGATGCGGCACTTCAAAGAAGATTTCAACCAGTTAGAGTTGATGAGCCAAGCGTAAATGAAGCAATTAGAATTTTAAGAGGGCTAAAAGATAGACTTGAAGCGCACCATAAAGTAAAAATTCTTGATGAAGCACTTGTAGCAGCAGCAAAATTAACTGATAGATATATCACTGATAGATTCCTGCCAGATAAAGCAATTGACGCAATTGATGAAGCTGCGGCTGAAATTAGAATGCAAATTGAAAGTGAACCGTTTGAGCTTGCAAAAATTAAAAGAGAAATTGAACAGTTAATGGTTGAAAAACAAGCAATTGAGATGGAAGGTGCTAAGAGCGAAAAAGCTAAAAAAAGACTTGAAGAGATTGAAAAACAACTTGCTGATTTAGAAGAGAAAAAAAGACAGCTTGAAGCTAAATATGAAGAAGAAAAAAGAGTCCTTAAAGCAATAGCTGAAATTAAAGAGCAAATTGAAAAATTAAAAAATGAAGCTGAAATTGCAAAAAGAGAGGGGGATTTCCATAAAGCGGCTGAAATTGAATATGGAAAAATAGTAGAACTTAAGAAAAAACTTGAAGAGCTTGAAAAAAAATGGGAAGAGATGCAAAAAGAAGGGACTCTTCTAAAAAGTGCAGTTGATGAAGAGGCTGTTGCTAATGTTGTTAGCAAATGGACAGGAATTCCTGTATCTAAAATGCTAAAAAGCGAACTTGAAAAAATCTTACATATTGAAGATGAACTTAAAAAGAATGTTGTGGGACAAGATGAAGCAATTAAAGCAGTTGCAAGAGCGATTAAGAGAAATAAAGCAGGACTTGGTGATCCAAACAGACCAATTGGTAGTTTTATGTTCTTAGGTCCAACAGGGGTTGGTAAAACTGAGACTGCAAAAACATTGGCTAAGTTTTTATTTGATGATGAAAAAGCTCTGATTAGATTTGATATGAGTGAATATATGGATAAAATTAGTGTATCTAAACTTATTGGTGCAGCACCTGGATATGTTGGATATGAAGAAGGTGGACAACTTACAGAAGCTGTAAGAAGAAGACCTTATAGTGTAATTTTGTTTGATGAGATTGAAAAAGCTCATCCGGATGTATTTAATATCTTACTTCAAGTGCTTGATGATGGAAGACTTACAGATAATAAAGGGGTAACGGTTGATTTTAAAAACACAATTATTATCTTAACAAGTAACATCGCAAGTGATATTATTCAAGAGATTAAAGACGAAAAAGCAAGAAAAGAAGCTGTATGGGCAGAACTTAAAAGAAGAATGAAACCAGAATTTCTAAATAGACTTGATGAAGTGGTGGTATTTAATCCACTAGGAAAAGAACAAGTTAAACAAATTGTTGATATCTTGCTTAGAAAAATTAAAGAAAGACTGCAAGAAAGAGATATTGAGCTTGAACTTACAGACAGGGCAAAAGATTTTATCGCAGAAGTTGGATTTGACCCAATCTTTGGTGCAAGACCTCTAAAAAGAGCGTTGGCTGAGATTGTAGAGGATAAGTTAGCTGAACTTATCTTAGAAGGCAAAGTTAAAGAAGGTGATAAAGTAGAATTTGACGTAGATGAAAATCATATTATTGTAAAAGTAAACGGCAAAGAGGTAGCAAGGGATTCTAAATAATCCCTTCTTTGCTATAATTCCCTTAAAAAAGGGATGAAATGATTTATTATCTTTATGGACTTCATTTATTAGTAGTTGTTAGCTGGGCTATTTTTTTACTTCAATTTATTAAATCTCTCCAAAACAGGCTAAGCGATAGGTATTTGTTTGGATATTTGTCTTTAATTTTGATGTTTATTGTGCTTTTTATCGGAACTAAGATGATTTTGTTAAATCCAGCAGTTGCAAAAAGTGGAAAATGGCTTCATACAAAGTTAAGTTTTGATATTCTTTTGATGATTGAGAATTTAGCTCTTTTTGTGATGATGTTTAAAGATAAGTTTTTCTCTTCTAAGACTTATGAGTGGCTTTACTGGTTTAGTTACGCTTCTTTTATGATAATGCTTGGACTTAGTGTATTTAAGCCTTTTTAGGATAAAAGATGGATTTTGCTTTATATCAAAGGTATAAGCCTTTTATCTCTTTTTTAGAAGAGTTTCATTTTAAAATTAGTAATAAAAACTTTTATTCAACTTTGGATAAAAATCTTTATAAAACTTACAAGAGTTTTTTTAAAGAATTTGTCTCTTATGCAAGGGAGCATCGTTTAGATAGGGAGGAGGCTTTTTCTTCAAAGATTAAGACTAAGTATTTAAAATATAATATTTTAGATAAAAAGCCTTTTTTAGAAGAGGGGGCTGAGGTTTTAGTTTTTTTGCATTGGGACTTTGATAAAATGTTTTGGGAGTTTGAGAATTTTAGTATAGATTATGGATTGATGAGCGGGGATATTGTGCTTGGATATGAGATTGAGGTATATTTGGATGAAGAGGATGAGTTTTTGGAAGTGAGTAACAAATATCTTTTAAAAAAGCCTTTTTTGGTAGATAATCTAAAAGAAAATGAAGCTTCGTTTTTTAAATCTATTGTTGCTTTTTTAGATAAAATTTCATAAAAAGGATATATATGTTAAGATTTGCTCCATCGCCAACGGGTGATATGCATATTGGAAATTTAAGGGTTGCGATTTTTAATTATATCGTTGCTAAGCAAAAAGGTGAGAAGTTTTTAGTAAGAATTGAAGATACAGATAAAGAAAGAAATATTGAGGGAAAAGATAAAGAGATTTTGGTGCTTTTGGAGTTGTTTGGATTAAAGCCAGATAGTGTTGTTTATCAATCAGCCAATATTCACATACACCAGCAGCTTGCAAAGAGGCTTTTGGATACTAAAAAGGCTTTTTTGTGTTTTTGTGATGAAGAAGAGATAAAAAAAGAGAGAGAAAAGGCAAAAGAAGAGAAAAGACCATATAGATATTCAGGAAAGTGTGCGAATTTATCGTTAAAAGAAGTAGAAGAGAAGCTTGAAGCAAAAGTTCCTTTTGTTATTAGGATTAAAAAACCAAAGAGTGATATTGAATTTAGCGATGAGATAAAGGGGGATTTTAAATTTTCGCCTTTTGAAGTTGATAGTTTTGTAATTTTAAGAAGCAATGGAGTGCCTACATACAATTTTGCGTGTGCAATTGATGATATGCTTTATGATATCTCATTGGTAATAAGAGGGGAAGATCATCTAAGCAATACCCCAAAACAGATTCACATAAGAAATTCACTTGGATATGATAAAGAGATAAAGTATGCGCATTTGCCAATTATTTTAAATGAAAAGGGTAAAAAACTCTCAAAAAGGGAAAATCACGCATCTGTTAAGTGGCTTTTGGAAGAAGGTTTTATGCCAGAGGCGATAATAAACTATCTTATTTTGCTTGGGAACAGCTTTGAGAGAGAGGTTTTTACGCTTGATGAAGCGATAGAGTTTTTTGATTTGAAAAAGATTTCAAAAGCTCCGGCAAAGTTTGATATTGAAAAGCTGAAATTTTTGAATAAGGAGCATATGAAAAGAATTAAGAATATCTCAAAATATCTTGGATATGATAAGAGGTATGAGGAGCTTCTTAGGATTTTTAGGGATGAGAGTGTGACTTTAAAAGAGATTAAAGAAAAATTTGATGCTGTTTTTAAGAGGGCAGAGGATGATGAGTTTAAAAAAGAAAGAGAGATTTTAAAAAAAGAGATTTTAGAAAATGAGCTTGAAGAAGAGTATGATGAGTTTAAAAAAAGGGTTATGAAAAATACCAGTTTAAAAGGCAAGAGATTTTTTATGCCTCTTCGTGAGCTTCTTATAAATCAAAAGCATGGAGCTGAAATTAAAGATTTATATAAAACTATGAAGCCGTATTTAAAAGAAGTGATAAAGGGTAGATAATGAATGTGATTTTAATTTCTATTTTGCAATTTATTAGTCTGATTTTAAATATTTATAGCTGGGTTATTATTATAGCAGCACTGATTACATGGGTTCAGCCAAACCCTTATAATCCAATTGTTAGGTTTTTGTTTGCGGTTACTGAGCCAGTTTATGCTTTTATAAGAAGATATATTCCAACCAATTTTGGAGGGATTGATATTGCTCCTATTATTGTGCTTTTGGGGATTGAGCTTATTAATATCTTAATTCACAATATAATCTTAGCTCTCTATCAAGGTTAAAAGTTGAGGTTTTTTATTCTTTTTTTTCCTCTTTTTTTGATTGCTAAGGATTTGGATTTGAGTTTTCTTTTAACAAAACCAAAAAGTTATGTTAGGGATTTTTATTTGACTGAATATATGAAAAGAACCAAAAATCCAGCCCTTGTTTTTAAAGCTTATAGGGGACTTTATAAAAAAAGGCTTTTGCACCAAAAAATTTTATCAAAGTTTGATTTTTATAAAGAGATATACAGGTGCATAAATCCATCTCCAAAGGATGTTGGTAAAATCCCGGTTGCTTGTATCTTAGAAAATGGTCTTTCTTTATACTCACTCTCAAAACTTTCAAAAAAAGAGCTAAAAAGAATTTATAACTCTTTACCAAAAAGTATTGAGAGAAAGATTGTTTATATCTTTTTGAATAAAAGGTATGATTTGATTTTTAAAGATAGAAAAGTGGCTTATCAGTTTATACGTAAATATCCATACAGGGTTATTGACCAGAGGGTTAATGATTTTAGCCTTTTTTATGGGAGGGGGTTTTTGGGATTTGTTAAAAATATTGTGCTCCGTCCCCTTCCAAAGCTTCAAGCATCTCTTAGAAAGCTTGATTATAAAATTTTTAGCGATAAAACTAAGTGGTGGCTTTTTCTCAATGAGATGAATTTTAAGGATTATAAGAGGGCTTTTGAAATTTTGAAATCTTTTAAGCATAAAAAAGATAGAGAATACTTTTGGCTTTGGCTGCTTAGCAAGGATAAAAAGTATTTAAACAGACTCCTTAAATATAAAAGGGCTACTTTTTATACCCTTTATGCATATGAAGAAGCTGGGAAAAAGTTTAAAATCGTAAATAAAATTATCAAAAAAGATATTAAAAATCCAAAATATGACCAAACAAATCCTTGGAGCGTTTTGAAGTTTTATTCAAGGTTAAAGAAAGGGAAATTAAAAGTCCTTGCAAAAGAGGTTGATAGCTATAAAAGCGAGGCTTTAAAAGCTTTGGTTTTAGATAGATTATACCGCTATTCTAAAAACATATTTATTACTCCAAAAATGTATGAAGATAAAAACGTTACTTTTAGAGCGTTTGTGTATGCAATTGCAAGACAGGAGAGTAAATTCATCCCAGCAAGTGTAAGCCCAAGTTATGCACTTGGGGCTATGCAAATGATGCCATTTTTGGTAAGGAGTATGGGAGGGGATGTTTTTGGGCAGTTTGATTATAGTGAGAATGTAAAACTCTCAGCCAGACATCAAAAGATGCTTTTTAGAGTATTAAAAGACCCTTTAATGGTTGCTTATGCTTATAATGCAGGGGTTGGGTTTGTAAAAAGAAAAGTGCTTCCTTATTTTAAATACAAAGGAGAGTTTGAGCCTTTTTTGAGTATGGAAAAAATTAGGTATGATGAGACAAGGGAGTATGGGAAGAGGGTTTTGAGAAATTTTGTAATCTATTCAGAGATTTTCTCATCTCCTATAACTCTTCATAAGCTACTTCAAAAGTAGCTCACACTCTCCCCAGTGTTTTGAGTGGTAGATAATTTTAAACGGGGGTTTTGATTTTACTCTTACTAAGTAGTAATTCATCCAGCTGTTATAAAATGGGAACTCTTTATAAAGTACAAATTCTGGTATTGATGAGTTTATTTCAATTGGTTGGTTATTGATTGTTAAGTTAAATTCTACATTATTTATGGTATTATTAAATTCATTATAAACGCCTACTAAAAATGTTGGGGTTTTAAATTGTTTGTAAAGAGGATTTAGATAAGTTGCATCTATTATAGCTTTTGTTTCAAGAGAATTTAGTATTTGGCATCGTTTAGTGTGAGCAAGAGCTTTTTCATATAGTGGGTCGTGCTTAAAGGCTGGACCAAGTGAATCTTTTACGGAGCATCCTAAAAATAGTAGCATTAAAAATGCTAGGATTTTTCTCATTTTTAACCTTTTTGCAAAATTATATCAAAAAAGGAGAGATATGAAATTTGAGGTTATTGGAATTGGTGATTATAAAGGGAATTGCGTTTATGATGAAGCAGAAGATGCATTGCTTGTTGGTGGGGATGTAGTTTTGGATTTTAAAAAAAAGTATAAGGACTATTTAAGATATACGAAATTTTTAATTAATACTCCGTGGGGGAGGGAGTGGATTAGTTTTCAATTTGTGCCAAAAAGAAAAGGTATTTTAAAGCGTTCTTTTGCTATTATAACAGCTCACAATCCAAAAGATTTGATACTTAATGACTTTTTAAACTTTATAAGAAATACGGAATTAGAAGGGGTGATAAAATCTTTAAAATATGAGTATATGACAAGTATTGGGGAGCTTTTTGATTATAGTGAGCAAGGGTTTATTATTTATGATATTTCAAAGCAAGAAGCTTTAAGACTTGGTAGGATGTTTGACCAAGATACGATTTTTTATAATTCAAAAGATTATATCTCAATTACAAAGTGTGAGAGTGGAGAGGATGTTTTATATTATAACTATAAGGAGAATTTATGGAAGAGAGAAAGCTTACAAAAGGAGAAATAGTAGGAGTTAGTGCGGCTTTTTTAATGTTTATTGGAGTTGGTATGATTATGGGAGGAAGTGCTGCTGGAAATAATAAGTTATTTTTTGTGGGAACTTTTGTTTTTTCGATTGGCTCAATTATTGCTTTGTATCTTCTTTTTAAGCATAAGCCAAAAGACGAAGATGATTTTTAGGTGTTTAAAATGTGGCAAATTGAGCTTTGATATTTTATGTAAAGAGTGCGATATTGAGGTTAATTTTTATAAAAAAGATGATGTAGTTAGTTTTTATAGATATGATGATATTGAGTTTTTACTTAAATTTAAGTATCAAAAAAACGGTAGCATTGTTTTTAAATATCTCTCAAAGCCTTTTGCTAAGTTTGCCAAAGAGTTTAAATTTAAGGCATTTGTTATTCCAATTGAGAGTAAAAGAGAGGTTGGCTATTCTCATACCGCAATTTTAGCAAAGGCTCTTAAAACATCTTATTTAACTCCTCTTTATTCTTCTTTGATAGATAAAAGTAATGTAAGATATGCAGGAAAGTCTCTTGAATTTAGAAAAAATCATCCAAGGGAGTTTATCTACAATGGAAAAAGCGGAATTGATGCAATTTTAGTAGATGATGTAAAAACAACGGGTCTAACAATTACTTGTGCAAAAGAGGTTTTAAAAAAGCATAATGTTAATGTTTTATTTTCGGTTGTTTTGAGTGATAAGAGTTTGGTATAATCATAAAAAAAAAGGGTGTTAATGCAGGTTATTCGCGTTAGGATTGAAGATAAGCTGGCTGAGAGTTATTTAGAGTATTCAATGAGTGTTATTGTAGGAAGAGCTTTGCCAGATGTTAGGGATGGGTTAAAGCCAGTTCATCGTAGAATTTTGTATGCAATGTATAAAATGGGAATAACTTCAACTTCTCCTTATAAAAAGAGTGCAAGGATTGTTGGGGATGTGATTGGTAAGTATCATCCTCACGGAGATAGTGCCGTTTATGATGCGTTAGTTAGGATGGCTCAGCCGTTTTCTATGAGAATGCCTTTGATTGATGGACAAGGGAATTTTGGGAGTATTGATGGAGATAACGCTGCTGCTATGCGTTATACGGAAGCTAGGCTTACAAAAATAGCAGAAGAGCTTTTAAAGGATATTGATAAGGATACGGTTGATTTTGTGCCAAATTATGATGGAAGTGAAAAAGAACCAGTTGTTTTACCAGCAAGGTTTCCAAATCTTTTGATTAATGGAAGTAGTGGGATTGCCGTTGGAATGGCTACAAATATCCCACCTCACAATTTAGACGAAGTTTTGGACGCTTTGATTTTTATGGTTGAGAATAAAGAGTATACTTTAAATGATATTTTAGAGTTTATAAAAGGTCCAGATTTTCCAACTGGTGGGGTAATTCTTGGAAAAAATGGAATTGTATCAGCTTATCAGAGTGGAAGAGGTTCTATTAAGGTTAGAGCTCTTTATCATATTGAGAAAAAGGGTAATAGAGAAATTATTGTAATTGATGAAATTCCTTATCAAGTTAATAAAGCTAAACTTATTGAAAAAATTAGCGAGCTTGTAAAAAATAAGATTATTGATGGGATTAGTGAAATAAGAGATGAGAGTGATAGGGAAGGAATTAGAGTTGTAATTGAACTTAAAAAAGATGTAATGAGTGAGATTATTTTAAATAATCTCTTCAAGCATACTCCAATGCAAATTACTTTTTCAGTTAACATGCTTGCAATTTTAGATAAAGAACCAAAACTTTTTAATCTTTTGGATGTGTTAGAGACATTTTTAAAATTTAGAAAAAGCGTTGTAATAAGAAGGACGCTTTTTGAGCTTCAAAATGCTAAAAAAAGAGCTACTATTCTTGAAGGGCTTTTGATTGCTTTGGCAAATATTGATGAAGTGGTTGAGATTATTAAACAAAGTTCATCTACGAAAGAGGCAAAAGAGAATTTGATTTTAAGATTTAAGTTAGTTCCTTTGCAAGCAGATGCAATTTTGGATATGAAGCTTAGTCGTTTGACTTCTTTGGAGGTTGAGAAGCTTAAAAAAGAGTATGATGAGATTTTAGAAAAAATTACATATTTAGAATCTATTTTAAAAGAAGAGAGTGTATTGGATGAAGTTATTAAAAGTGAATTTTTGGAGCTTAAAAAGAAATTTCCAACTAAACGCCTTACAAAAATCGTGGAAGATGAAGATGAGATTGAAATTGAGGATTTGATTCCAAATGAGGATATGGTTGTAACTATTACTCATAAAGGATATGTAAAAAGAGTACCTCTTAAAACTTATGAGAGACAAAACAGAGGTGGAAAAGGCAAAAAGGCACTTAGCGTTTATGAGGATGATTTTATTGAGGATTTTTATATCGCAAAAGCTCACGATACTTTAATGGTTATTACTAATAAAGGGCAGCTTCATTGGTTAAAAGTGTATAAGATTCCAGAAGGAGGTAGAAATAGTAAGGGTAAAGCAATTGTAAATCTTATAAGTCTTGATAAAGATGAGAAAATTCAGACAATTATTAAGACGAGTGATTTTGATGAGAGTAAGTCTCTTGCGTTTTTTACTAAAAATGGAATTGTAAAAAGAACAAATTTAAGTGAGTTTAAGAATATAAGGAGCAAAGGAGTTAGAGCTATTGTAATTGATGAGGGGGATGAGTTAGTAACTGCTAAAATTGTAAAGCCAGATGATAAATATCTTTTTATCGCTACAAAAGAAGGAATGGCAATTAGATTTAGAGTTGATGAAGTAAGGGAGATGGGAAGAAGTGCAAGAGGGGTTAAGGGAATTAGCTTTAAAAAAGAGAATGATGAAGTAATTGCAGCTTTGAGTTTAAAAGATGAAAATCAAGAAATTTTAAGTGTAAGTGAGAGAGGATTTGGTAAACGCACAGAAGCGAAAGCCTATCGCCTTACAAAAAGGGGCGGTAAAGGGGTTATTGCTATGAAGTTAACTGAGAAAACGGGTAAATTAGTCGGTGTTGTGGCGGTTGAGGATAATCATGACTTGATGGTTTTAACAAGCAAAGGAAAGATGATAAGAGTTGGAATTGATACAATTTCAAAAACTGGCAAAAATACCCAAGGGGTTAGGATTGTAAAACTTGATGAAGATGATAGGGTTGTAAGCATTGCTAAAACGCCATCAGAAAAAAATTTATAAAAGGAGAGTAAATGTTTAATGTAGCAATTGTTGGAGCAACTGGTGCTGTTGGTGAGGAGCTTTTAAGAGTACTTGAAGAGTATAACTTTCCTGTTAAAAAGCTTGTGCCACTTGCTAGTAAAAGAAGCGTTGGAGTTGAGGTTGAGTTTAGGGGTGAAGTTTTAAAAGTAAAGGAGCTTACATGTGATGTGTTTAAAGAGGAGGATATTGATATTGCCTTTTTTAGTGCCGGGGGAAGTGTTAGTGCAAAGTTTGCGCCGTGTGCTGTTGAGGCTGGGGCGGTTGTAATTGATAATACGAGTTATTTTAGAATGGATGATGATGTGCCATTAGTTGTGCCAGAGGTTAATCCTGAGGATATTAAACTTTGGAAGAAAAAAGGAATTATTGCAAATCCAAACTGCTCAACAATTCAGATGGTAATTTCTCTAAAACCACTTCACGATGAATTTGGCATTAAAAGAGTTGATGTTGCAACTTATCAAGCAGTAAGTGGAGCTGGTAAGAAGGGAATGGAAGAGCTTATGGAGCAGATGAGGGCAATTTTTAATTTTAAGCTTGATAAAAAAGTAGAAGAGAGAGAAGTTTTTCCTTGGCAAATAGTTTTAAATGTTATTCCTCATATTGATAAATTTATGGAAGGGGGATGGACAAGAGAAGAGCTTAAAATGGTAAATGAAACCAATAAAATTATGCACTCAAACATTGAAGTAGCACCAACGTGTGTGAGAGTACCTGTCCTTAGAAGTCATAGTGAGGCTATTAGTGTATATTGTGAGAAGGAAGTGGATGTAAATAGAGCAAGAGAGGTATTAGAGGCTTTTCCTGATGTTAAAGTAATTGATGACCCAGCGCATAATAAATATCCAATGCCAATTATTGCAACTGATACTGATTATGTTTATGTTGGAAGAATTAGAAAAGATTTATTTGAGCCAAATGTGTTGCACTTTTTTAATGTTGCTGACCAGTTAAGAGTTGGAGCGGCAACGAATGCGGTTAGAATTGCACTTAAATGGATTGAAATGGAAGGGAAAGAATTTTTAAAAAGGAAGAAAAGTGAAAGAAGATAGAGGTTTATTAGAAGCGATTTTTGAGAGTTCTCTTTGGAGAGGAAGATTAATCTCAATTTTAGCGGTTATTTTTGGGATGATTGGAGCTGTGGCTTTGTTTGTTGTTGCAAGTGCTGATGTTTGGCATATTGCCGTGTTAACTTATAAATACTTTTTTGCACATTATCATCCTGAAAATTTCCATGAGATTTTAGTTGGAGGAATTATTGGGGCTGTTGATTTATATTTGATTGCGGTTGTGCTTTTAATTTTTTCTTTTGGTATTTATGAACTTTTTATCTCTCAAATTGATGATGCTGAGGAGAGTGAGGTTGGTAATAAAATTTTAGCAATTCATAGCTTGGATGAATTGAAAGATAAGCTTGGTAAAGTTGTTGTAATGGTTTTGATTGTAAGTTTCTTTAAAAAAGTAATTCATATGAGTTTTGATACTCCACTTGAAATGTTATATCTTGCTGGAAGTATTTTATTTTTAGCACTTGCGCTTTATTTTATGCATAAGGGTGGGCATTGAGATATATCTTTGGACCGGTAGCTTCAAGGCGATTTGGGATGAGCCTTGGGGTTGACCTCTCTCCTGATAAGAAAAGATGCAATTTTGATTGCGTTTATTGTGAGCTTGAACCATCAAAGCCTGTTACTTTTTATGATAATCCACCAAGTGTGAGTGAGATTTTTGAAGAAGTAAGAGAGGCTATTTTTAAATTTGATTTTGATGTATTAACAATTACTAGTAATGGTGAGCCTACTTTATATCCTTATCTGGATAGCTTAATAGAGAAATTAAAAACTTTAAATAAAAAGCTCCTTATTCTTAGCAATTCTTCTACAATTGATAGTCCAAAAATCCAAAATGCACTTAAAAAACTTGATATTGTAAAACTCTCCCTTGATGCAGTTACTCCTTTGGTTTTTAAAAGAATAGATAGACCGGCAAAAGGAATAGAGATTCAAAATATTATAAATGGGATGATTGAGTTTAGAAAAGTTTTTGATAAAGAACTTATTATTGAGATTTTAGTCGTTAAGGGAATAAACGATAAAGAGGATGAATTTAAAAAGATAAATGAAGTTTTAAAAAAGATTAAGCCAGATAGAGTGGATATTTCTACAATTGACAGACCCCCAGCTTATAATGTAAAAGGGGTTAGCATAAAAAGACTCTTTGAGTTATCAAAATTTATAGAAAATCAAAATATTTTTATTCCAACACGAGAAGGGATAGATTTTAGGATAGAATCTTTGAGCAAAGAGGAGCTTTTGAAAACCCTTAAAAAACGCCCCTTCACAGATGCAGATATTAAAAATATTTTTGATGAGCATACTCAAAGGCTTTTTAATGACCTTTTAAAAGAGAATTTGATTGAAGAGACTTGGGTTGGTGGAGTTAAATTTTATAAAGCTTTGATTTAGGAGAGGGAATGATATTGGATTTAATTAGAGTTTTAATTGCGGTTGATGTTGGGGTTGTTGTTTTTTGTTTTTTAGAAAATAATCAAATCTGGCTTTATAATACTCAAATTGCCTTTTTTGCAGTTTCTTTGATTGTTATTGGAAGTTTTATTGGATATTCAAATATGGTTAAATCTCAACTTGAAAATGGAAATGTTGGGGAAGATATTTTAAAAAAGTATGAAGATAAGTTTGATTTGTATGATGAAGAGGATGAAATTGATGAAAAGAAACTTAATGAGTATAATAGAAGAAAACTTAAATGGTATGAGGCTTTGTTGTTTTCGTTTAAGGGTGGGTTTAATATCATTAGAATTTTAGGATATGTAGCTTTGATTGGAGGGTTTTTGTGGCTTAGGAGTATTGGGATTTTTGATTTTTTGAGTTTTCTTTTTGGGGTTAGTATTGTGCCAGCTGTTAGTTTAGTCTATCTTTTGATAGCTTCAAAAAAATCTTCTTAACTTCTTTTTGTTAATTTACTTGCTTGACTTTATATCAATCTTTTTAATATAATTAATAAAAAAGGAGATAAAGGAGATCTTATGGGACGCATTTATGGAAGAGTTGAGAGTGTTGAAGATATTAGAAGAATTAACTGCATCATAAGAGATGAAATGTTAGTTGTAGAAGATGCGGCTGAGCTTACAGATTTGAAAAAAAGAAGTGATTATCTTTGTACTTTGACGTATTCTCCTTTTTGGCAAAAAAAATTTAAAGATAAAATTGAGGAGTTTAGAAAAGTTGCTATTGAAGAGAATAGAGCAAGTGTAAAAACAGCAAATTATGTAGCTAAATATAAAGGATTTAATAAAGAGTATGAGCCTTGGAAAAAAGATATTAATATTGATGCAGAGTTAAGAGCAATTCCAAGTTATGTTATTGAAGAACTTACAAATTCTCTTTTTAGTTTAAGTAAGGGAGTGGATATTTTAGAAGAATTAAGAAGAGAGTTTTGTGATATTAGAAAAGCAATGGTATTTTGTGAGGATGTTGAGTGTTTAGATAAGTTAAAAAGGGGAGTTGATATTTTATCTGTCTTGCCTTTTATTGAGAGTTTTAAAGAGCATTTTGATGAGGGGCTTTTAGGAGCTATTGATAAACTAATTAATGAAGAAAAAGAACGCTCAGTAACTCTTGCAAATATTGTAGCAGAAGTTAATGGGTGGGAGAGATTTTATCAAAGTGTTGGAGAAGAGGATTTTAGAGGGGATGCTAAGAAGTTTTTGGAAGAGCTTTTAAAAGAAGAAGAGAAATCTTCAACTTATATTCCAACAGAAGCTAAGTATAAAGGTGGAGCTAAGGTATTGTGGCTTGTGTATTATCATCCAAAAAGAAAAAGAGAGTATGCAAAAAGAATCTATTTTCCAGCTGATGCATTTGATATTAAAGTAGAAGGACCAGGGGAGTTTAAAAATAGATTTGGTAATAGTGTTTATGGAATTAAAATAACTTATAAAAGCACAATTAAACCTACAAAAATTCATCTAAGAGGGAGAGAAATTACTCTTCCACAAAGAGTTATTACTAGAACAAAAGTTATAGAACTTCCAAAAGTCGCAACTGATATAAGAATTGTTGAAGAGAGACCAAAGAGTGCTATGGATATAGCATAAAAAAACCCCATTTTTAATGGGGTTATAGAGTTGATTTGTAAGAGAAGTATGCACTAAAAAATGTTAGGTAGTAAAGAATAGTTAAAAATGTTATAAAAAATGGTAATACTATAATATTTGAGAGAATAAAGGTTGGATAGAGGGTAGGTAAGAGGATAAAGACATAGAAAAATAGTGCAAAAAAGTATAAACTCCCTACAATTAGACTCCAAACTAAATAAATAAGCATATATCTTAGATTAAAAGTTTTTATCCAAAATTTAAAATCAATTAATGAGCTAAGAAGAGCAATAAAGGCATCTTTAAAAGTCTCTTTACTAAGTGCTTCTCCAAATTTTCCAAGAAAGATGTATGAATAAAAAATAAAATAGATTGAGTAAATTCCAACTAAGATTTTAGTGGTAATAGGGGAATTTATAATTGCAATTTGAAAAAATAGTATAAACTGGGTTGAAAAAAAGTCATATTGGGAAGTAAATTTGAAAATTAGTGCTAAAAAGATAAACCAAAAAGCTATAATTAAGGTAATTGCTAAAATTATTCCAACTGCTTGTGGAATTCCGTATAAAAAGAAGTTTGAGATTTCGTTTGATTTTAAATTTTTATAAAAATCTTCATCATTTTTACTTTTCATTGCAAGATGGACTAAAAATACTCCTACACTTAAATAGATAATTTTGTCTAAAAAATAGATAGTAATGCCAATAAATGGTAATCTTTCAAAAAATGTTAAAATAGAAATAATAGCAACTAAAATGAAAAACTTTTTAACTTCTGCAACTGAGAGGAATGTATATTTAAATACTTCTTTCATCTGTTTCCTTTTTGTAAAATTCTATCAAAAAAGGATAAATTTGTGCGCAATATTTGGAATTTTAGGAGATAATGAAAAGAGAGTTAAGAGTGCGTTAGAACAGATGATTCACAGAGGTAGAGAGTTTAGCGATGTAAAAAAGGTTAAAGGAGCGGTTTTTGGATTTAACAGGCTTGCTATTGAAAATATTGAGATTAATAATCAGCCGCTAAAAAAAGGTAATAAGCTTTTTGTTTTTAATGGTGAGATTTATAATTATAAAGAGCTTATAAGAAAATTTAATTTACCCGCAAAAACTGAAATAGAAGTAATTGCTCATTTGTGGGATAAGATGGGGGTTGATTTTGTTAAGTGTCTTGATGGAATGTTTGCAATTGCTATTTTTGATAAGAAACTTTATCTTTTTAGAGATTTTTTTGGCAAAAAGCCTCTTTACTTTACAAAAAATGCTTTTTCATCTGAAATTGGTCCTCTTTTAGAGAAGAGGGAGCTAAACAAAAAAGCCCTTAGTGAATATTTTGCTTATAATTCATCTCTTGCTCCAAATACTATTTATAAAGGAATTTATAAACTTCCTGCTGGATGTTACTTTGATGGAGAGATTAAAAGATGGGGGGATATAAAAAGGGAAATAAAGATTTTTGATAAAAAAGAAGCAGTTTTGGGGATTAAAGAGAGATTGATAAAAAGTATTAAAAAAAGAGTTCCAAGGGTTGAGTTTGGAGCATTATTAAGCGGAGGGGTTGATAGTAGTTTAATAGTTGGGATTTTGAGTGAATTTAAAAAAGTTGATACTTTTAGCATTGGGTATGAAGGGTTTGAAAATTATGATGAGAGAAAATATGCTAAAAAGGTAGCTTTTTATCTTGGAGTTAAAAATTTTGATGTTGCTCTTAGTAAGAGAGAGTTTTTTAATTCATTTGATGAAGTTATTGAAAGAATGGGAGAACCTATTGGGGATAGTAGTTATTTTGCTTTGTTTCATCTTGGAAGAATTATTAATAAAAAAGTCGTATTTAGTGGGGAAGGTAGTGATGAGCTGTTTTTAGGGTATAGAAGGTATAGAGAGTATTTGGAATTTTTAGAAAGTTTTGTGCCAAATAGAAAATGGATGGCAAAATATATGCTAAGGCATTATGAGGATATTAAAGAGTGGGAGCTATTTAGAAGATTTTTTGAAGGAGAAGAGATTTTTAGGGGGATTAATGAAACTTTTTTTCAAAGGCAGATAAATAGACTTATTAAGAGGGCTGATGATGTTAATTATAAGAGATTTCTAAGAGGTTGGAGGAGTTTTGATTTTAGTTATTTTGATTTGAAGGTGTGGGTTGGAGAGGTTTTATTGATGAAAGTTGATAAGATGCTTATGGCTCATACAATTGAAGCAAGGACCCCTTTTTTGGATAGAGATTTGGTAGAATTTGTTTTTAGTTTAGATGAAGAAGTGAGAGGTAGTGATAAGTGGATAATAAAAGAGATTGCAAAAGAGTATCTTCCAAAAGAGATTGTGTTTAGAAGAAAAAAAGGTTTTGCGCTCCCTTTTTATGAGTGGTTAAAAGAAGAGGGTGAATTAAAAAGAATAGTTGATATTAATAGAAAAGCTAGACTTTTTAATGAAGAATACTTAAAAGAGATTATAAAGACAGGTCATAAAAGATATAAACAACATATTTGGAATTTGTATCTATTTTTAGTTTGGTATGAAAAGGAGTTTTTGTGAAATTTAAACTTAATAAATATTTTGAACACGATATTGAAAATAAAGACCATCCAAGCGATTTTGAAGTAGAAGGAGAGTATGGGGTTTTGATTTTAAGGCTTCCGTATATAAAGGATGAACGGGTTGAGGTTGTCTCTTATGCTTTTTTGATATATGGAGATGATGTTTTTTTATATGATAGAAAAAAGAATGAGTTTGAGCTTTTGGGAGATTTTATGGATTTGCATAAATTTTTAGATGTTAGAATTGATAAAATTTTGGCAAAACTTAATAAATTTCATATTCAGATTGCAAAAAGAGAAGATGAACTTTATGAGGGTAAATTTGATAGGGATTTTGCTAATGAGTGGCTTAAATTAAAAAAAGAACTTGTATTAATTGAGAGACTTATAGGGCATGGATTAATAGCGTTTGAGAGGTTCTTGAAGTTTTATAAAGGTAAAGTTAATAATTTTGCTTTTAAAGACCTTGAAGAGCACTTTCAAAGAGCCCTTAGATTTTCTAAGAATGCAATTGAAAAGCTTGATTATTTGTATGAGTTTTTTAGAGCAAAACAAGATGAAAAGATGAATAAGATTATGTTTATTTTAACTATTATATCTGGGATATTTCTACCTCTTAGTATGGTTGCAAGTTTTTTTGGAATGAATACAGGAGGACTTCCTTTGGTAAATGATCCTTATGGAACTATTAAAGCAGTAATTATAGGAGTTGTGTTAGAAGTGCCAATTTTGTGGGTAATCTGGTATATGATGAAGAGATAACCAAAGTAAAAGCTTTGGTTTGTTGATTGTGGATGTTTGATTGTGGATGTTTGATTGTGGATGTTTGATTGTGGATGTTTGATTGTGGATGTTTGATTGTGGATGTTTGATTGTGGATGTTTGATTGTGGATGTTTGATTGTGGATGTTTGATTGTGGATGTT
>JAMOSZ010000054.1 GCA_027062625.1 Nautiliaceae bacterium | reverse complement strand
TTGATTGTGGATGTTTGATTGTGGATGTTTGATTGTGGATGTTTGATTGTGGATGTTTGATTGTGGATGTTTGATTGTGGATGTTTGATTGTGGATGTTTGATTGTGGATGTTTGATTGTGGATGTTTGGTGCCAGACGCAATATAAAACTAAAAAAGAAAAAAGCCAAAAAGGCTTATCCTAAGAATGGGTTTGCGTAAAGTGCGATAAGTGCAAGTACAAGAGCGTAAATAACTTGTGCCTCAATCATCGCAAGTGCGATAAACATTGTACCCATAAGTTTACCACCCATTCCAGGGTTTCTTGCAGTACCAGCAATTGTAGCTGCTGATGCATGTCCCATACCAATAGCACCACCAAGTGCTGCAAGTCCAAGTCCAACAACTGCTGCAACTACACTATAAGCTTTAATCATAGCTTCACCTTCGCTTGCAAAAGCGAATGCCGCAAAAATAGCCATAAGTGCTACGATTTTTTTCATTGCCTCTCCTTTGATATTTTATTGCGTTATGTCCGTTCGGCTTGCGTATCCCTACTTAACACATAACGCATTGAAATTATAAATAAATTTTAATAAAAAGGCAACTAAAACTGTTTTTTTTATCTAATTTTGTTTAAATAGTTACACGCGTCTTTGTTTCCAAGTTTGCAGGCTTTGTTTAAAAGTTCTTTTGCTTCTTGTTTTTTCCCTTCTTGATAAGCATAGTAGCCAAGCAGTGTGCAACTATCGGCATCTTCTAACTTACACCCTTTTTTGTAAAATTTTATTGCTTCTTTATGATTTTTTTTAACTCCAAATCCTTTATCATAAAAAAATCCAACCATTCCACACGCATATCCTTCGTTTTTCTCACATCTTTTATAAAATCCATCAAAAGCTTCTTTATATTTTCCTTTTAGGGCAAGTTGTAAATCTTTATCGTTTGTATTGCCGTGAGCTCCAAAAAGAGTAAGGCTAATTCCTAAAATTAGTGCTATTTTTTTCATTTTCCCTCCTTATGTATTACAGCAAGCACAACCAAAGCCGTCATCATCATCTTCAAATGTTGGAAGTTTTGCTTTTGCGTCTCCTGAAATTATAGCTTCTTTATAAGCAATTGTCTCATCGTTTAAAATAATTGTATAGTAAATTTTGCTTGTGTTTCTTACTGTGTTTATTGTTGAGCAGTAAGTTTCAAGAGAGCTTAAAACCCATCTTTTTGCCGTTATGTTATCAGCATTTGATTTTAATTTGTAAATAAAGTGAAATTCAGTAAAAATTTTTGGAAAAGTATCTCTTCTTTTATACTCAATCTCCATCTCAGCCTTAATCTCATACCCTTTATTTTTCGCAAGCTCTACTACATCAAAAAGTGAGCAATTCCCCATACCTGTTATAAAAAGTTCTACCGGAGAATATTTATCAGCATCAATTATTAATATTTCTTTTCCATTTGTTGCTTCAAATTTGTGTCCGTCTATATGTTTTATTTTAATCATTTTCCTCCTTTAAAAATTTTTCAAAATATTTTATCTGCTCTTTTACCCTCTCAGGTGCTGTTGCCCCATAGCTTTTTCTGCTTTTCATTGAGTTTTCAAGACTTAAATCTAAATCATCACTAATTCTTTTATCAATATTTTTTAATTCATCTAAACTTAAATCACTTAAATCAACTCCTTTTTTTTCAGCTAACGCTACGGCACGACCTGTGATGTGGTGAGCTTCTCTAAAAGGCACTCCTTTTTTTACTAAATAATCTGCTAAATCAGTAGCCGTTAAGTGACCTTTTTTAGAAGCTTCATACATTTTTTCTTTATTTATTTTCATAGTTTTTAGCGTTTCTTTTAGTATCTCTATTGAAATTAAGGCATTTTTTACGCTATCAAAAACAGGTTCTTTATCTTCTTGGGTATCTTTATTGTATGCAAGAGGTAAGCCTTTCATAACAGTTAGCAGTGCAATTAAATTCCCATATGCTCTTCCCGTTTTTCCTCTTATAAGTTCTGGGACATCTGGGTTTTTCTTTTGAGGCATAATTGAGCTTCCGGTTGAGTATTCATCACTTAGAGTGATAAAAGAAAATTCGCTTGTTGACCAGATTATAAGCTCTTCACTTATTCTACTTGCGTGCATCATAAGCATTGAGATGTTAAATAAAATCTCTAACGCAAAATCCCTATCACTTACACTATCAAGACAGTTAATTGTTGGCTCATCAAATCCAAGTGCTTTTGTAGTCTCAAATCTGTCAATATTATGAGGAGTCCCAGCAAGTGCCGCACATCCAAGAGGATTTTTGTTGTTTCTTTTGTAAGATTCTTTAAATCTTTCATAATCTCTTTTAAACATACTTGCATATGCTAACATATGATAGCCAAAACTAATAGGCTGTGCGTGTTGAAGATGAGTCATACCAGGCAGGATTGTATCTGTATGCTCTTTTGCAATATCTACAAAAACTTCAATAAGTTCTTTGATTTTAGCCATAAACTCTTTGTTTCTTTTTAAGACCCAGCGTCTAAAATCAACTGCTACCTGGTCGTTTCTACTTCTTGCAGTGTGGAGTTTTTTACCTATGTCTCCGATTAGCTCAATTAATCTTTTCTCAATTGCCATATGGATATCTTCATCGCTTAAATCCCAGACAAATTCCCCTTTTTCTATTTCATCTTTTATTTTTAAAAGTCCCTCTTTTATCTTATCAGCTTCTTTTTGTGTAAGTATTCCTTGCTTTGCAAGCATTTGAGAGTGGGCAATTGAACCTTCTATATCTTCAATGTATAGCTCTTTATCAAATGGGATTGATGCATTAAATTCATCAAGTATTTTTGCTGTTGCTTTGCTAAATCTTCCGCCCCATAATTTCATTATTAGCCTTTTTTGTTAAAATTATACAATATATTGAGATAAAGGGAAAATATGAACCCAGAGCTTATTAAACTTATTTTTTCCACAGCTTCAATTGAAAGATGGAACGATTTGCCGCGTCCTTTTAAATTTATAGAGCTTGACAAGCAGGCCCATAAAATGATTATAGCTTATATTCTTGCCCATTTTGAAAAGGATGTGGATTTTATTGAGCTTATAAAGTTAGGGATTGCAGGTTTGTTATACAGAGCAGTCCTTACTGATTTAAAATCACCCGTTTATCACTATTTAAGAAAGAAAAAAGGAAAAGAGCTTGATGAATTTGTTGTAAATATGTTAAAAAGCGTCGTTGATACCGAAATGCTTAAATATATAAAAAAATATAACAATATAAACTCAAAAGAGAAAAAAATCTTAACCGCCGCAAGTTATATTTCAAGTAAGTGGGAGTTTGATTTTATTTACAATTTTGCAAAAGATACTTATGGCATAGAAGAGATTAAAAAAAATCTTGAAAACGAGCTTGAAGATTATTACGATTTAGAAGGCGTTAAGATTTTGGCACTTAAAAGAAAAACATACGATTTTATTACTCTTTGTGGAAATCTTAGGTTTCAAAAAAGATGGGCAAACACTCCGAGGATTCCTGAAACGTCAGTTTTAGGTCATATGCTTTTTGTGGCTATTATAAGTTTTTTTTGGACAAAAGAGTATGGAGGAAACATTCATAAAATATATTATAACTTTTTTACGGGGCTTTTTCACGATCTTCCGGAAGCTCTTACAAGAGATATTATAGCTCCTGTAAAACATGGCGTTGCCGGACTTGATGAAATTTTAAAGGATTATGAAAAAGTTATAATAGAAGAAAAAATTTTACCGTTGGTTCCTAAAA
>JAMOSZ010000053.1 GCA_027062625.1 Nautiliaceae bacterium | reverse complement strand
AAATTGTATCAAAATTGTTGAATTTGTCAAGTTTTTTTATAATCCTGCTATGCAGGATAGCAAATTCATCTCCCTCTAATCTAACGATTTAGAGGGAGTATTCTTTGCTGAGAGTTTGATAAAGTAGCAATAGACCCAAAAAAACTCAAACAAAATTAACCGGGTCCATATCCACTTTGGCTTTTAATAAATCAATGCAAGGATAAATTATCTTATGAAGATTTTTACCTTTAAAAAGAGCATAATAGCGGTATTTGCCTTGAAGCTTAAAAATTGGAGCTTTTCCAAAACCTACTAACTCTTCTCTTTTTCCAATACATTCAATAAACTCATCAAGATTTCTTTTTGCTACTTCTCTTTGTTTATCGCTAAACTCAACTTTACAAAGCCTGCTAAATGGCGGATAATTCAAAGCCTCCCTAAATGCAATCTCTTCTTCATAAAACTCTTCATAACTTCTATTAAAAAACTCCTTATTCAAAGTCTGAATAATAACCTCCCCATCTTCTCTCCTCCCAGCTCTTCCGGCTACTTGCAATGCCAAAGAAAAAGCCCTCTCTCTTGCTCTAAAATCGGCACTATTTAACAAAAAATCAATATCCAAAACAACACTCAAAGCTACATCTGGATAATCGTGCCCTTTTGCGAGCATCTGAGTGCCCACCAAAATATCAATCTCTTTATTAGCAAATTTTTTTAATAGCTTATCAATACGCGTTTTTGAAGTTATCACATCCCTATCAAATTTTTCAATCACAGCTTCCTTAAAAATCTCCCTAAGTTCCCTTACAATCTCACTGCTCCCTTTTCTCTCATTTAAAAACTCTCTTCCCCCGCAGTTTGGACAGATATTTGGAATTGGGATTGTATAGTTACAATAATGACATTTAAGCATTCTATTTTGAGAGTGCACACTCATCCCAACATCGCAATACTTACACTTAATAGCCTCCCCACACTCTTTGCAAATCATATATTTAAAATTTGCACGCGTTGGCACAAATACAATCACTTGTTTATTACTTTCAAGCTTCTCTTTTATTTTAGAGACGATAAATTCATCAAAATGCTCCCTAAAATATAAAGTCTTTTTACTTTTATAAAAAGTCCCTTTTAATCTAAATGATTTAAACTTATACAAATCACTAACAAGAGGAGTGGCACTCCCAAGCACAACCTTAGCCCCAAGTACCTTACCAAAAAAGATAGCCAAATCTTTTGCGTTATATTTTGGTTTTTGTTCGGATTTGTAGCTATCATCGTGTTCTTCATCCACAATAATAAGCCCAAGATTATTAAAAGGCAAAAATAAAGCACTTCTTGCCCCAGCAATTACCCTAACTTCTCTTTTTGAAAGTTTTTGAATAATTTCTTCTCTTTTTTTCTTACTAATCTTGCTATGCCAAATCTCGACCAAAGAGCCAAAGTGCTTTTTAAGCCTCTTTTCCATTTGAGAGGTAATTGCAATTTCTGGTAACAAAAAAAGAGCATCTTTATTTGAATTTAAGGCATCTTCTATAAGTTTGATATAAATCTCCGTTTTTCCACTTCCAGTATCTCCAAAAAGAATAGAAATATCATTTTTTTTAACAAACTCAAACGCCTCTTTTTGTAAAGGAGTTAATGAAATGTCAACTTTTACTTTATTCCTCTTTTTATTTCCCCTATCTCCAAAATAAAAAAGCCCCCCAGCCTCCCCAATTGAAGAGAAGTAATAAAAGCTTATGAATTCAATAATTTTCATATACTTCCTATCAAATTCATAAACTTTTCTTAAAATCTCTTTACACTCAAACTCAGGTTCTTCTTCTTTTTCTAAAACAATTCCAAGTTTTTTTGAATTTCTAAGCTCAACCTCAACAACATCGCCTCTTTTGTAATCTTTATCTGATTTATAAGTAAAAGAGAAAGGAGAAGAGAGGATAGCTACTTTATAAAAATTCATCGAGTTAATTGTTGACAAAAATCAGCATCCCCTTGACAAATAAACGGGCAATTTTTTGTAGCATTTTTTTCATAAATAAATTTTGCACTTTTATCACCAATTGTTAAAGTATAATTTGTATCAGTAGAATCATTATTATCTAAAACCCACTTAACTTCTCCACTATTCTCTTTAATAGGAGTGGATAATACATTCTCAAACAAATAACCATCACTTGTAGATTTTTCAAGCTCTGGACAAATATCACTTTCACCAGCCATAATATTTTGAGAGAATTTAGAAGATATGCCACTCTTTATTGAAGCAATTTGAGTTTTTGCCTTCGTTATTTTAGCTTCGTCAATTGTAGGAAATAAGCGAGGAAGAGCTACCCCCGCTAAAATTCCAATAACAACTATTACAAAAATAAGTTCAATTAAAGTAAAAGAAAGTCTCAACTATAAACCTTATTTAATAAGAGTACCTTCTTCTGCATCACTACCAAATTTAGCTGGATTATCAGTAATTTGAGTATCATTTGCATCACCTAAGTTGCTATCAGTTAACTCAGTTGATGGTTTAAGTTGGTTAAATAGTGCAAATTTTGGTGATTGATTTGCATTACCATCAATACATGCAATAAAGTAATTAGCACCAGCTACTCCTTGATCTGCATACCCAACAATTTTCCATTGAGTAGCTGAATCACACTTACCAAGGTCCATTCTTTTAATCTCTTTTGGAACATCAACATATTTAGTTAAGTTTCCACTTCCATTTTGATCCTCTAAATCCAGGTAAGAGATATCTCCATTTTTACCTTCTGCGATAGATTGACTCCATAAAGTAGGCCCAACTGTCCTATTTAAAGTTCCAACAAAACTTTTTAAGTTACCTTCATGTGCTTGTTTTGCAACACCCATAAATTTTGGTAACGCAACTGCTGCTAAAATACCTAAAATAACAATAACGAAAATAAGTTCAATCATAGTAAACGCTTTTTTCATTACGACTCCTTTTGTTTAAAGTTATTAAAATTATATCAATAAAACTATTTTAAGTCAAGATTTTTAATATTTTTTTAATGTTTTTTTAATTTAATCCCTTGTTACCAAAATTTTATTATCTTTTATTCTAATAAGTCTAAAATACGGCGCACTAACACTTGTTCCGTTTTTGCAAGTAATATTATATTCTCCCCCAGCAACTTTTGAGTTAGCTACCATAACCGTTTTATATTCTCCATTTCCACACTTTGTTAAATCAATACTACTTGCATTAATCTCTTTTGGAATTTGGATATATTTGCTAAGAAATTTAGCATCCTCAACAGGAGCTAAATGAGTAATATCTCCCTTTTTACCCTCACTCATACTCTTACCCCACAAATCTTCTCCCGTTGTTCTGTTTAAAGTTCTTACAAAAGAGATTAATATACTCTCGTGTGCATGCTGACCTACTGCAAAATACCTTGGAATCGCCACAGCCGCTAAAATTCCTAAAATAACAATTACAAAAATCAGCTCTATCATAGTAAAAGCTTTTTTCATTCTCTCTCCAATATGCTAAGAATTTTTTCAACTCTTTTTGTTAATTCAAACTCTCTTTTATTTTTTTCCAATACAAAAACCAAAAGCTCCTTTGGAGTCATTTTTTGGACTTTTGCCAAATCATCCTTAACAAACTCAAAAAACTCATCTTCAAGTTCTATTTCAAACTTCTCTCCCATTACAGAAATTGTCACTTTTTTCATCTTTTAAGAATCGCCTCAATTTTTGCTAATACTTCTTCAAGTTCAAGTTCTTTAATTGCTATTTGCTCCTTGCACTCCATAAGCTCAGACTCTTTTTCTTCAAGTTTCGTTTTGCAGTTATCAAGCTCAAATTTTAATTTTTCGTTTTCCTCTTTTAATTTGCTATTCTCTTTTTCTAACTTTTCATAAGTCTCTAAAAGCTCATCAATCTTTTTTGTAAATTGAGAAAAGATATCCATTTTTTATCCTTTGTTTTTAATATTAGATTAACTTTGATATAATTATATAAAAAAGGAGCAAATTGTTCAAATTAAATTCACCTTTCAAACCAACAGGAGACCAGCCACAAGCTATAAAAAAAATAACTAACTGCATAAAAAAAGGGAGCCGCTATAATACTTTAATAGGAGTTACAGGAAGCGGTAAAACTTTTACTATGGCAAATATTATTCAAAATCTTCAAATGCCAACTCTTATTCTAACTCACAATAAAACACTCGCAGCCCAGTTATACTCTGAGTTTAAAGAATTTTTTCCAAATAATCACGTTGAATACTTTATAAGTTATTATGATTATTATCAGCCAGAAGCTTACCTTCCAAGGCAGGATTTATTTATAGAAAAAGATGCATCAATTAATGAAGAGTTAGAGAGACTAAGAAGTAGTGCAACGGCAAGTTTGCTTGAATATGATGATGTTATCGTAGTAGCCAGCGTCTCAGCACTCTATGGGCTTGGAGACCCAAGAGAGTATAAAAGAATGGTATTAAAACTAACAATAGGAGATGAGATAGAACAAAAAGAGCTTATGTATAGACTTCTTAGTATGGGTTATACCAGAGATGATAAATTTTTTGAGAGAGGAAAATTTAGAGTAAATGGAGAAGTAATTGATATTTTTCCAAGTTATTTAGAAGATGAGTTTATAAGAGTTGAATTTTTTGGAGATGAAATTGAGAGAATTTTGATATTAGATTACTTAACCCAGCAAAAATTAAAAGAACCAAAAGAGATTACAATCTACTTAGCAAATCAATTTATTGTAGGAAAAGAGAGATTAAGTAAAGCAATTGAGAGTATTGAAAAAGAGCTAAAAGAGAGATTAAGTGAATTTAAAGAAAAAGGCAAAATGGTAGAGTATGAGAGATTAAAACAAAGAACTGAATTTGACCTTGAAATGCTTGAAACAACGGGAACTTGCAAAGGAATAGAAAACTACGCAAGACATCTAACGGGCAAAAAAGAAGGAGAGACACCTTACTCTTTGCTTGATTATTTTGAGATAAAAGGAAAGCCTTACTTAGTGATAGTAGATGAATCTCACGTATCTTTGCCTCAATTTCGTGGAATGTATAATGGAGATAGGGCAAGGAAAGAAGTGTTAGTTGAGTATGGATTTAGACTCCCAAGTGCACTTGATAACAGACCTTATAAATTTGATGAGTTTATAAACAAAGCCCCCCACTATCTTTTTGTATCGGCAACGCCTGGGGAGTATGAGCTAAGTATTTCTACTTGCATAGCAAAACAAATCATCCGTCCAACTGGACTTCTTGATCCAATAGTTGAACTTTTACCAAGCAAAGACCAAGTAGCTTTACTTTATGACAAAGCAAAAGAAGTGATAAAAAAAGGTCAAAAAGTATTAGTAACAACCCTTACTAAAAAGATGGCAGAAGAGTTGCAAAAATATTATCTTGAAATGGGACTAAAAGTTAAATATATGCACTCAGACATTGATGTAGTTGAGAGAAATGAGATAATTAGAGGATTAAGGCTTGGAGAATTTGATATGTTAATTGGAATAAATCTTCTAAGAGAAGGACTTGATTTGCCAGAAGTTAGCTTAGTAGCTATTCTTGATGCAGATAAAGAAGGTTTTTTAAGAAGTGAAACAAGCCTTATTCAGACAATGGGAAGGGCTGCAAGGAATGTTGATGGAAAGGTTTTGATGTTTGGCGATAAAATTACAGAGAATGTGATAATTGATGATGATTTGGAAGTTTTGGAAAAAATAAAAGATAAAATTACAAAATCAATGTATAACGCTATTAAAACAACAATTCAAAGAAGGATAGAACAAAAAAACTATAATAAACTTCACAACATAACCCCAAAAAGCGTTGTTAGAAAAATAGAAGAGTCCTTAAAAGAAGAAGAGCCAATTAAACCAAAAGATAAAATTCCAGCAAAAGAGAAAAAAGCAATTATTAAAAAACTCAAAAAAGAGATGCAAGAGGCTGCTAAAAATTTAGAGTTTGAAAAAGCAGCAATGCTAAGAGATAAGATAGAAGAGCTTAAAAAAATGAAATAAGGAGAGATAATGATTTTAAAATATAAAGAGACTTTCCCAAAAATTGCTTCATCTGCTTGGATAGCACCAAGCGCTGATATTATAGGAGATGTAGAGATTGGAGAAGATAGCTCTGTTTGGTTTGGGTGCGTGATTAGAGGAGATGTGCACTATATAAAAATTGGTAAAAGAACTTCAATTCAAGATTTAACGATGATTCACGTAACCCACTATAAAAAAGAAAAAAAACTAGGAGATGGCTACCCTACAATCATAGGAGATGATGTAACAATTGCTCATAGAGTAATGCTTCACGGATGTAAGATTGGAAATGCTTGTTTGATTGGAATGAGTGCAACAATTTTAGATGGAGCTGAGATTGGAGAGGAGTCAATTGTAGGAGCTGGGGCACTTGTTACTCAAAATAAAAAATTTCCTCCAAGAAGCTTAATTCTTGGAAGTCCGGCAAAAGTAGTAAGAAGTTTAACAGATGAAGAGGTTGAAAAAATATATCAAAATGCAAAAAACTATGTTAAATACAAAAACGAATACATCAACTTTATAAGGTAAGCAATGATACAAAAACTGGACTTAACTGACTATTTAAAAAGACTTCAAAAACTCTTTGCAAGAGAAAAAGATTATATAATCAAAGGGGATATAAGAAAAAACTATGAATACATTAAAAAACTATCAAACAAAGATTTTAAGTCCCCTCCAAGTGTAAAAAACCTTGACATTGAAATTATGCATCTTAAAAAATTTGGGGTATTAAAACACGACCAGATTTTTGAATTTGTAAAGATAATTAACTACTTTAAATACTTAAAATCAAGAAAATGGCAGGATTTGGCAAGCTGGTTTGATAAGATAAAAATTCCAGATGAAATTGAAAAAATAACAAAACATTACAACGAAAAAGGCGAAGTTATAGGCTTTGAAGAGATTGATTTAATAAATGAGAAAATCAAAGAGAAAAAGGCCCTAATTCGCCAACAACTCTACAAATATCTAAATTCAAAAAAACTTGAACCTTTCTTAATAGACAAATCAATCCATCTCCAAGGTGGAGAAGAGTGTTTGCTTGTTAGAGGCGGATACAATAAAGTCCTTGATGCAGAAATTCTTGGAAGAAGTGGTGGGGGTCATTTTTATGTATTTCCAAGAGGAATAGAGAAGATAAAAAAACAGCTTGATGAGTTAGAGAGCATTAAAGAAGAAAAACTATACGAAATTGCCAAAAAGTTTAGCGAAACACTTAGAAAATGGACTAAATTTTTAGAGTTTATCAATAAAGAGTTTGATAAGTTTGATGCACTTCAAGCAAGGGTATTTTTGGCAAGAAGTGAAAATCTTGAATTTATAATGCCTTCATTTAAAACAAAAAAAATGTATTTAAGAGATTTTTGTCACCCGGCGCTTAAAGAATGTAAACCTATAAATTTAGAGTGGGACAAACAAGTTTTAATAATAACAGGGGTAAACGCCGGTGGTAAAACGATGCTACTTAAATCAATTCTTAGTGCAGCTTTTATGAGTAAGTATCTTCTTCCTATGAAGATAAGAGAAACTTCAACTATTCCCCACTTTAAAGATATAAAACCTATAATTGACGACCCTCAAAATGTAAAAAACGACATCTCTACATTTGCCGGAAGAATTAAAGAGTTTAAAGAGGTTTTTGGAAAAGAGAATATTTTAATAGGGGTTGATGAGATTGAGCTTGGGACAGATGCAAATGAGGCCGCAAGTTTATTTAAGGTAATTATTGAAGAACTTATGAAAAAAAATAGAATTGTAATCACAACCCACCACAAACGCTTAGCAACCCTCCTTGCTCAAAATGAAGAAGTAGAACTTCTTGCTGCAATTTATGACGAAAAAAATCAAAAACCAACCTATGAATTTATAAAAGGGACTATTGGTAAAAGCTATGCGTTTGAGACTGCAAAAAGATATGGAATTCCATTTAATATAATTGAAAGAGCAAAAAAAGAGTATAGTGAAGATTTAGAAAAACTTGATGTATTGATTGAAAAATCAGCCCGCCTTGAATTTGAACAAAAACAAAAAATAAAAGAACTTGAAAACGAACTTGAAAATGTAAAATTTTTAAAAGAATCTCTCCTTAGACAAAAAGAAGAACTAAACGCTAAACTTCAAAAAGAGCAAGAAAAACTTCAAAAAGAATTCAATGAAGCTATAAAAGCAGCAAAAGAAGCTATAAAAGCCAAAGATATTCGCGAAAGTCACAGAAAATTAAATGAAGCTCATAAAATAAAATCAAAAATTAAAGTTAAAAAAGAAGAAATCAACAAAGAATTCAAAGTAGGAGATAGAGTAAAATATGGAAGCAGTGTTGGGAAAATAATTGAAATAAAAGGCAAAAATGCGTTAGTTGAGTTTGATGGCAAAAAACTTCTAATCTCAAAATCAGCCCTAAACCCATACCTTGCCCCTATCAAAAAAGAAGTCAAAATCTATAAACCAAAGCCAAAAAGCATTGATATTAAACTTGACCTTCACGGTCTAAGGCTTGAAGAAGCTTTGGAAAAGACAGAAGAGTATCTAAACAAAGCCGCACTTGCCGGACTTGAAGAAGTATGGATTTATCACGGAATGGGCAAAGGAATACTTGCAAAAGGAATTACTGATTTACTTAAAAACCACCCTCTTGTAAAAGAATTTAAAGATGCTCCACCTCATATGGGAGGATATGGAGCAAAAATCGTTAGATTATAATTGACAAAGCTAAATAAACTTGATACAATCACACTAAAAATAACGGAGGGGAAATATGGAAACTATCGTAGTAGCGTGTCCACATTGTAAAAGTTTAAACAAACTCCCAAAAAAAGATAGTTACAAAAAAGCAGTTTGTGGAGTTTGTAAAGGAAATTTACTTGATAACAAACCTATAAAAATAGAAAACGAAGCCGAATTTAATAAAATCGTTAAAAACGTAACAGTGCCTATAATTGTAGATTTTTGGGCTGTATGGTGTGGTCCTTGTCAAATGTTTGCACCGACTTTTGAAAAAGTAGCACAAAATTTCCCATTAAAAGCAAACTTTTTAAAAGTGAATACAGAAGAAATACCAAGCGTTGCGGCAAAATTTGGAATTAGAAGCATTCCAACAATCGTAGCTATTAAAGATGGAGTTGAAATTGATAGAGTAATGGGAGCATTGCCTGAATTTCAATTTGCTATGTGGGTAGATAAAATAGTAAATGGATAATCCGGTTTTTCCGGATTATATTATAAGCATTGCATCTCCATAGCTATAAAATCTATATCTGTTTTTAATTGCTTCTTGATAAATTTCAAGTGTCTTTTTTCTACCTATAAACGAAGCTACAAGCATTATAAGAGTTGATTTTGGGAGATGAAAATTTGTTAAGAGATGATTTACTCTTATTGGAGGATTTAGAGGATTTAAAAACAAATCACACTCCCCTTTTAGCCTTTTAGTCCTTGCATAATACTCAATCGTCCTTGTAGAAGTAGTCCCAACTGCAACAATCTCTTCATCACTATCAAGAATTTTTGCAGTAGAAAGTGGAATCTCAAAATATTCGCTATGCATTTTATGTTCTCTTATATCCTCAACCTCAACTGGCTTAAAAGTCCCAGCTCCAACATGCAAAGTAAGATAAGCTTTTTTTTCAATTTTTTCAAGAAGTGAAGGAGTAAAGTGCAAACTTGCAGTAGGAGCCGCAACAGCTCCAAGCTTGCTTGCAAACACACTTTGATACTCAACTTCATCAAGCCTTTCATCACTCCTTTTAATATAAGGTGGCAAAGGTATATGCCCAATTTTATCCAAAATCTTAATAAGTTCTAAAAAAGAGAGTTTTTTATCCTCTTTATAAAATTCAACTACCCTACTCCCATCTTCTAAAAGCTGAGTCACTTTTACTTTTAACCCATCATCAAAAAATAACTCCGTGCCTACTCTTACTCTCCCTCTTATATAAACTAAAAACTTATCTCCAAAAGGTCTATTCAACAAAAGCTCTACTCTTCCTCCACTCTCTTTTTTACCAAAAATCCTTGCTTTTATAACTTTGGTATTATTAAAAATAAATCTCTTCTCCCCAACAAAATCCAAAATATTTTTAAAAATCGTGTGAGTTATTTTATCTTTCTTTCTATCATAAACAAGCAACTTTGCTTCATCGCGAGGAGTTATAGGATATTTAGCTATTAACTCCTCTGGCAAACTATAATCATATGCACTAACCTGAATATCCAATTAACTTCCTTAACTCTTCTGGTTTTGTTGTATAAGCCATAGCAGTCTCTTTATCAATCAAACCTTTTCTTACATACTCAGCCAAAACTTGGTTTAGAGTTTGCATTCCAGTTACTGATTGGTTAAGCTGCATTTGAGAGTAGATTTGTTGGATTTTATTTTCACGAATAAGGTTTGAAATTGCTGGGTTATTAATCATAATTTCATGAGCTGCGACTCTACCTCCTCCAATTTTTGGAAGCAATACTTGGGCAATAACTGCTGCAAGCGCCATTGAGAGTTGCGTTCTTATTTGTTCTTGCTCTTCTGCTGGGAAAACATTTACAATCCTGTTAATTGTCTGAGAAGCTGAGTTGGTATGAAGCGTCCCAAATACCAAGTGCCCAGTTTCAGCCGCTGTAATAGCAGCCCCAATTGTCTCTTTGTCCCTCATCTCACCAATTAAGATAACATCTGGGTCTTCTCTTAGAGCTGATTTAAGTGCGTTTAAAAACGACTTTGTATCCCTTCCAACTTCCCTTTGAGAGAAAAGAGATTTTTTGTGCTGATGCACAAACTCAATTGGGTCTTCAATTGTTAAAATATGCTTTTGAAAATTTTCATTAATTTCATTAAGCATAGCCGCAAGAGTTGTAGATTTACCAGAACCTGTTGGACCTGTTACAAGAATAAGTCCCTTTTCTCTTCTTATAAGCTTTTTAAATACCGCTGGGGCATTTAATTCATCAAGGCTAAGAGGTCTTGATGGAATAATCCTAAATACCCCAGCCATATGTTCTCTCTCAAAATAGTAATTTGCCCTAAACCTTGCAACCCCTGGAATTTCAAACGAAAAGTCAAGTTCAAGCTCTTCTTCAAGTTTTGCTTTTTGCTTTTCGGTAAGCACCGAATAACAAAGTTCTATTACATCATCATTTGTAAGTTTTGGGAGTTTTAGAGGAGTTAACTTTCCATCTTTTCTAAGCATAGGCTCAGCACCAACATTTAAATGTAAGTCACTTGCTTTATAAGCAATAATTGTCTTTAAAAGCTGATCAAGCGTATATTTTAAAGCCATTTTTTATCCTTCAATAATTTTTGGCACAATAAAATATCCATCTTTACTCTTTGGAGCATTTGCTAAAATTTCTTTTATTACATCACTTCTTTTTGGTTCATCATCTCTAAGAGGTGTTGGATTATTAAGAGGAGAAAATGTAGCTTCAATTCCCTCAGTATCAAGCTCATTTAAAAGCTCAACAAACTCCACAATCTCAGCTAAATCTTTTGCCATTTTATCTTTATCTTCAATCTCAATCATTGCTAAATTTTCAAGTCTTTGAATCAAACTCTTATCAATTTTCATAACTCACCTTTTTTTGTATAATTTTAACAAAAAAGGGAGCAAATGATAAAAGAAGCACAAAAATATATCGTAGGTGGAGTAAACTCGCCAGTTAGAGCATTTAAAAGCGTTGGAGGAGAGCCTCCTTTTATTGAAAGAGGCAAAGGGGCTTATATTTATGATATTGAAGGCAAAAAATATCTTGATTTTATTCAAAGTTGGGGACCATTGATTTTTGGACACTGCGATAAAGATACCGAGGAAGCTATTATTGAAGCGGTTAAAAAAGGAGTTAGTTTTGGAGCTCCAACAAAAGTAGAAGTAGAATTAGCAAAAGAGGTACTTGAACTTTTCCCTCACCTTGACTTAATTCGTTTCGTAAACTCTGGAACTGAGGCTACAATGAGTGCTATTCGTTTAGCAAGGGCTTATTCAGGCAAAGATGACATTATAAAATTTAAAGGATGCTATCACGGACATAGCGATAGTTTATTAGTTAGTGCTGGAAGTGGAGCTGCTACTTTTGGAGTGCCAAGTAGTCCAGGAGTGCCAAAAGACTTTACAAAACATACTCTTCTTGCTGATTATAACGACATTGAGAGTGTAAAAAGATGTTTTGAAGAAGGGGATGTTGGATGTGTAATAATTGAACCAATTGCTGGAAATATGAGCTTAGTGCCGTCTGAGAAAGAGTTTTTAGGAGAACTAAAAGAGATTTGTAATCACTATGGAGCGGTTTTAATTTTTGATGAAGTAATGAGCGGATTTAGAAGTGCTCTAAGAGGAAGCTATGATATTTATAAAATTGAAGCTGATATTGTAACTTTTGGAAAAGTAATTGGCGGTGGAATGCCAGTTGGAGCATTTGCTGGACGCAAAGAGATAATGGAACTTTTAAGTCCTGTTGGACCTGTGTATCAAGCTGGAACGCTATCTGGAAATCCAGTTGCAATGAGTGCTGGGCTTGCTGTGATTAAAAAACTAAAAGAAAATCCATCAATTTATAAAGACCTAGAAGAAAAAGCTAAAAAACTTATGAAGGAAATGAAAAGAATAAGCGAGGAGAATAAGATTGATTTTAACTATAATGTAGTTGGCTCAATGTTTGGATTTTTCTTCAATTCAATTCTTCCTAAAAACTTTGATGAAGTTAACGCTTCTGATACCAAAAGATACGCAAAATTCCACAATAAGATGTTAAATGAAGGTTTTTACTTTGCTCCAAGTGCATATGAAACCGGTTTTATCTGTACTCCAATGAGCGAAAAAGATATAAACTCTACAATTAAAACATATGAAAAAATCGCAAAAGAGATTTAATGGGAAAAGTAAAAAAGACAATTGAGGGGGCTGAGAAGCTCTCTCTTGGAATATCAATCGTTGTAGCAATATTAATGGGAATTGGGCTTGGATATTGGATGAGAGAAACTTTTCATCAAGCTTGGCTATTTTGGCTTGGAGTATTTTGGGGAGTTGGAGCTGCTATTATGAATATTTGGATTGAGTATAAAAAAATGAAAAAAGAGTTTGAAAAACTTGCAAAAGACCCAAAATATAAAAATTATAAAGTAAAAAAAGAAGAAGATGAACTTCTAGAAGACTTTGAGAAGTAATTACGCGTTTTTTGCTGCGTTTGCCAAATCCCACATTGGCAAGAAGATACCAAGTGCAATTAACAATACAAGCCCACCAATCACAGTTAACATAATAGGCTCAATTGCCGCTTGCATATTCTCAATAACATCTTGGAATTTTTCTTCATAATATTTAGCCGCACTACTTAACATAGTATCAAGTTCTCCTGATTCCTCCCCTGCACTAATCATCCTCAGCGCAATAAAGTCCACAAGCTCCACTTCTTCCATAACCTCAGCCATATTCCTACCTTGATTAATCCCTCTTATAATTTCTCTTACTTTTGATTTTATAACTTCATTTTCAATAATCCCTTCACTAATTTTTAATGCATCCAAAAGGGGAATACCAGATTTTAGCAAAGATGATAAGATAAGCAAAAATCTATGCAAAGTAGCATACAAAATAATCTTATTAATAAGATAAGTTTTTAACATTAAAGCATCCATCTTATACTTAAATTTTGGGGAGATTTTATAAGCTAAATTTATAGTCATTGCAGTTAAAATAACTACAAGCAATACAATTGGACCATAATGGGAAAAAAGATATTCTAAAAATAACAAAATTTGAGTTGGAAGTGGTAATTCTGCGTGAAGTTGTTCAAACATAGCTTTAAACTTTGGAACAACCAACATAATCAAAAACACAAACGCAACGGCAATTGCAATTAAAGTAATAATTGGATATCTAAGGGCTTTTACCATTTTTCTTCTGTTTTGATAGATATTATCATAAATTCTTGCCAAAGATTCAATTGCCATTACCAAATCCCCAGTCTGCTCACCAAGCCTAATCATAGCAACACTAAGCCCACCAACATACTGCTCATAATCTTTAAAAGCATCCGTTAAAGATTTACCAGTATCAATAGCCTCAGCCGCGTGCAAAAAAAGCTCTTTTACAAGCTCATCTTCTGAGTGTTTTCCAATATCTTCAAGCGCATCTTTTAAAGAGATACCAGCTTTTATCATAACCGCAAGCTGATTTAATGCGGCAATATAAGCTGGATACTTCATCTTTTTTCTAAAAATTTTATTTTGAATCCAATCTTTTGCAAGTTTTAACTTCTCTTCAAAAGGCATAGGGACTTCTTGAACTTTAACAACAAGCCCCTTCACAACTTTTTTTGCCTCGCTAATTGCTTCTGCTTTATTGGTAGCATTAATAATTTTAGAAAAAGTTTTACCCTTATAAACATAAGTGATTTTAAAATATTTAGTAGCACTCATGGTCTTGCTACCTTATAAACTTCCTCTAAGGTAGTAATTCCTTTTAAAGCCTTTAAAAGTCCATCATAAAACATAGGCTTAAAACCTTTTTCATTTTTTAAATACTCCATAAGCTCTACTTTATCTTTATTTTTAGCAATCATAGCTTCAAGTTTATCATCTTTAATAAAAATTTCAGTAATTGGAGTTCTTCCTGCATATCCTGTCATATTACACTTCTCACAACCTCTTCCCATATAAAATTTTGCATCTTTTGGCAAAATTGACCTAATTGGCTCTAAAAAAGCTTCTGGGGGTTTATGTTCTGCTTTACAATGTGGACAAATCGTTTTTACAAGTCTTTGAGCTTCAACTCCAACCAAAGCCGCCCCAACCATAAACGGCTCAGCTCCCATATCAATCATCCTACTAACTGCTCCAACCGCATCGTTTGTATGTAAAGTTGATAACACTAAGTGCCCAGTCAAAGCTGCTTTAATTGCAATTTCAAGAGTCTCCATATCCCTAATCTCACCAATCATAATAATATCTGGGTCTTGACGCAAGATTGCTTTTAGCGCACTTGCAAAAGTAAGCCCTGCTCTTTCATTAACACTTACTTGCTGAATTCCTCTTAACTTATACTCAACGGGGTCTTCAACAGTAATTACCTTTTTATCAACTCCTGTAACTTCGTTAATTGTCGCATACAAAGTTGTAGATTTACCAGAACCTGTTGGACCCGTTACAAGGAAAATCCCGTTTGGATAAGAGATAGCCTTTTTTAAAAGCTCCAAATTCTTAGGAGAAATTCCACTCTCATCAAGACTTTTTGTAATATTTCTTTTATCCAAAATCCTAATAACTATACTCTCTCCCCAAACCGTTGGTAGAGTTGATACCCTAAAATCAAAATGATTTCCATCAATCTCTCTTGAAAAAGCACCATCTTGGGGCTTTCTTTTCTCACTTACATCCATGCCAGCTTCAAGCTTAATTCTTGAAGAAATTGCATTAAAAATTTCACTCTCTAAATCCAAAAATTCATACAAAGTACCAAAAATCCTAATCCTAATTAATGCACCATCTTCATCCGCTTCAATGTGAATATCGCTTGCTTTTTTCTTAATAGCACCCCTTAAAATAAAATCAATCAGCCGCATAATAGCTGACTCTTCACCAGTAATAGCCTCTCCTCTTAACTCTTTTTTAATATCGGAGATAATTTGCTGGATTTGTTGTCTATTTTCTATAAGCTGTAAAACTTTGTTAATATCCTCTTCGTGAGCTAAGTAAAATTCAATTTGAGCGTTTCTATAAATTCTTTGAAAGTAATTTCTTGCATTGTAATCAAGAGGATTTACTAGGGCAATTTTTACTTTGTTATACTTAATCTCAAATGGAATTGCCCTAAATTGCTTTAAAATATTTGCTGGAACTTTTATATCCCTTAACCTTACATTTTTAAGCTCTGTAACATAAGGGACTTTTAAATCAAAAGCAAGGATTTTTAAATACTCCTCTTTTGAGATGTATCCAAGCTCATATAAAATATCCAAAAAACTCTTATTTGGATTTTGTTTTTTCTTTTCAAGTGCCTCTTTTGCTTGCTCTTTTGTAATAAGCCCAAGTTTTATGAGTTGTTCTGGCGTTACCAATATCTATCCTTTTTAATTAAATTTCCGTTATTTAAAATGTAGACATAAAGTAAATTTCTTTTTAAATTTACTACAACTTTATACTTCAAACTACCATCTACCACTACAAAAGAGTTATCTTTTACTTTTGGCTTTTGAGCTTTAAGTAATATAAAAATTTTACCTATTAAATCATCTTTAATCAATGGTAAATTAACATTTTTTAAATCAAATCCATCCTTAATGTAACTTATTATATAATGTTTAATCAAAAAGAGAGTTGAGAGATAATTTGCATTATTGCGTCCAATTTTTGTAAAACGCAAAACCTTTGCAACATCAATCCCAGGAGTTACCATATGTTTTTTTACACAAGAAGCAGCTACTAATGAGAGTAAATCTTCATCTTTATACTTTTTTATAAACTTCCATCTATGAACACAAATATAAGTGTAATAATGTCTTTTATAAAGCTCAATTAAATTCATCTTGCTTGGATTTAAAGCAAAAAGATAAGATACAACCAATAAAGATAAAAAAACTCTCATAAAAAGCCTTTTTGTCTATTATACCATTTTATTTGTTATAATTCCAACAAAAAGGAGAAGTAATGGCAACATTACCAATTTATTATGATAAAGATTGTGATTTAGATATTATAAAAAGCAAAAAAGTTGCAATGATTGGATTTGGAAGCCAAGGTCACGCTCACGCCCTAAATCTTAGAGATAGTGGAGTTGATGTAGTAGTAGGACTTAGAGAAGGTAGTAAATCTTGGGAAAAAGCAAAAGCTCACGGATTTGAAGTAAAACCAGTAGCAGAAGCTGTAAAAAATGCTGATGTAGTTATGATTTTATTACCTGATGAAGTTCAACCAGAAGTATATTATAAAGAAATAGAACCAAATCTAAAAAAAGGTGCAACTATCGCATTTGGACACGGATTTAATATCCATTACAAATTAATAAAACCAAGAGAAGATTTAAATGTAATCTTAGTAGCTCCAAAAGCACCAGGACACACAGTAAGAAGTGAATTTGTAAAAGGTGGAGGAATTCCAGATTTAATTGCGGTATATCAAGGAGGAGAAGAAGCTAAAAAATTAGCACTTAGTTACGCAAGTGCAATTGGTGGAGGCAGAACTGGAATTATTGAAACTACTTTTAAAGATGAAACTGAAACTGACCTTTTTGGAGAGCAAGCAGTTTTATGTGGAGGAGTTACAAGCTTAATCAAAGCTGGATTTGATACATTAGTAGAAGCTGGATATGCTCCTGAGATGGCTTATTTTGAGTGTTTACACGAACTTAAATTGATAGTAGATTTACTTTATGAAGGTGGAATGGCAAATATGAGATATTCAATCTCAAACACAGCCGAATATGGAGATTATGTATCAGGTCCAAGAGTTATTGGAGAAGAGTCAAGAAAAGCTATGAAAGAGATATTAAAAGAGATTCAAAACGGAAAATTTGCAAAAGACTTTATCCTTGAAAGACAAGCTGGATATGTAAGAATGAATGCAGAAAGACAATTAACAGAAGATAGCCTTCTTGAAAAAACTGGAAAAGAACTTAGAAAAATGATGCCTTGGATTACAAAAAATAAAATTGTAGACCCGGATAAAAATTAATTCTGGGTTGCTTTCTATTTTTTTTTATGCAATAATTTAACAAAACAAAAAGGAGAAAAAATGAAAAAAGTAACATCTGCATTAATTGGGGTAAGTTTAGCAGCTTCAATGGCACTTGCATCAAATGTTGTAAAATCAACTGATGGAAGAGGTGATTTTTTAATCGCTCCATTATACGTAGCAAAAGGTAATGTGTGTACAAAAGTTACAGTTTATAATACAAATACAACTAGATCAATTTTAGCAAAAGTTGCATTTAGAGAACAAACATACTCAAATGAAGTTGATATTCCTATTTTCCTAAGCCCAGGAGATGTATGGACTGGAAAACTATGCCAACAAGGAAGCGATGTTTATCTTTATTCGAGTGACGACTCAAACCATCCACAAGCAAAAGCAATGCTTGCAAAAGGGGTTGATATTACTTCTTATAGTGTAAAATCTGGACATACTGATGTAGACTTCTCAACTGGATATATTGAAGTTTATCCAATTGCTGAATTTAACGAAAGAAGTGATGCAAAAGTAGCAAAAAGTATATTAGTTAATAGATGGGATTCTTTAATTAAAGGAAAATATCCAAGCAATACATTAAAAAGAGTATATAACGACTTAGCTGGAAATGTTGAATATGTAGACAAAAATGATCCAACACCTACATCAATTCTTCCAATGACAGCATTTAAAAATGCTCATAGCAAAACTTTAACTGGACAAGTAGTTGCATACGGAAATGATACCAATCCTTATATTTTACTTGGAAGAGAAAAGACAACTCAAATCCTAAAAATTTTACAACACAAAACTACTACATTTACTTACTCAAACTATGGAAAAAACCAATTTATAGCATTTGATTTCCCATTTGGATACAATCACGACCAAATTAGAAAATTTGAAATAGAAGTTAGAGATACAAAAGAAAATAAAGATGTGAAAAAAGAAGTTGTAATCTTCTCACCAGCACCAAAAATTAATAAATCTAACTATATGAAAAACGAAGTAGCAATTATTTCAGTTGCTGATTTAATCTCAAAAACTTCAAATCCAAAACTATTCAAAGAGGGACAAATCCAAATCAAAGATATTACAAACGTAACTGATGTTCAATTTGGACCTGGAAAACACGCATCATTTATTCCAACTTTCTTTATGATTACAAATAATAAAATTACAAATGCGCATTATATTCCAACTAAGTAGCCTTTTCTTTCCCCTCTTTCTTTTTGCATATGTAAGTTTATATGACCTATCACCTGAAAATTTTGACATTACGACAACAAAACACACTTATAAACTAACCCTTAAAAATCAATCTCCTATTAGTTATTTTGATATTGAAGGATTTAAATTTTTTATTCCTATTTTTACCAAAGAATTTAGTTTAAAAGTTCTAAGATACAATTCAATCGGATTTATTAATGGAAACTTATTTATGAAATATCCATATAAACTCCTCTATTCAGCCTCTCCAACCAATCTAGAATATTATTTAACCGACTATAAAAGAGGCTATAAGCAACTTAATTATTTATTAAATGGATATGCAATACCTTATAATAAATTTACTTACCTCTCAATTGAAGCTTATAATATTCCAATCAAAAAATCACTAAAACTAAATAAGTATATCTACTTTCAAAAAGTACCTTTAAATAACAACAAACTAAAATATATCCTCTATTCGTTTTATCTAGTTTTAAATAAAGACGCAGTTGATTATTACATTAAAAAACACTACCCTAACTCGAAAAATTACATAAAAAAATTCTTACAAGTTACAACCTCAATAAAAGTTAAAAAAACTAAAAAAATCACCAAAAAAGAGCCAAAAATCTTTTTCCATATAAGAAGACTTTTATATATGAAAAGCTTTGGGGCTGAATTTAATAAAAATGATTCAAATATAACATTCCTAAAACAAAACATAATAAATTCTTTGCAAAACCTTCAACTTCTCTTATCAGAAAAACTAAGCGGAGGAATTATCTTTAAACCTGAGAGAATTTTTGGAGAAATATCCCCAAAAATTGATAAATTAATCCAAAAACTTTATACAACAAACCTAAATAACTGCATTTTCAATCCAAACAACATAAAAAAAGAGTGCTTTAACAATAAAAGCTACTTCCAAAATTACACAACCTACCTTCTTAGCCAAGATAAAATTCCAAGTGAGAGTGAAATTGCTCAATTTGGAGGATATAAAACTCTAAACGATATTGGAAAATACTTCTTTGAGAGAGGAGAAGTTGATAAAGCTTTAAATTATCTAAAAGAAGCTTATAAACAAAATCCAAACCCAATAATTGCACACAATTTAGGAGTGCTTTATGCAACTCCATCTAAATATTACATCCCAAAAATTGCTATAAAATACTTTAAAAAAAGCAATTTTCCAAGTGATTATTACAATCTTGGAGTTTTTTACTATATTGGTAAAGGAACTAAGAAAAACTATAAAAAAGCAAGAGAATATTTTGAAAAATCAAATATTCCATTCGCAAAAGACAATTTAACCATTATGGATAGATTTAATCAAGGAAAATGATATAATTTCATAAAAAGGGTATAAGTGGAAGTTATTACAATTACAAGTGGAAAAGGCGGGGTTGGAAAATCAACAACAACAGCAAATATAGCAACAGCACTTGCTATGCTTGGTAAAAAAGTAGTTGCGGTTGATTTTGATATTGGACTTAGAAACCTTGATATGATACTTGGACTTGAAAATAGAATAGTTTATGATGTTGTAGATGTAATGGAGGGAAGATGCAACCTAGCCCAAGCAATTATAAAAGATAAAAGAACCAAAAACCTCCATTTCCTACCAGCAAGCCAAACCAAAGATAAAAGCGTTTTAGATAAAGATAAAGTTGAAAAACTAATAAATGAACTAAAAAAAGATTTTGATTATATCTTAATTGACTCACCTGCTGGAATTGAGAGTGGGTTTGAACACTCAATCTACCTTGCAGATAGAGCTTTAATTGTAACAACTCCTGAAATTAGTGCGGTAAGAGATGCAGATAGAGTAATTGGAATAATTGATGCAAAAAGCAAAAAAGCAAAAGAGGGAAAAGAAGTTAAAAAAGAGATTATTATAAATAGAATAAAACCAGAACTCGTTGAAAAAGAAGAGATGCTTTCAATTGATGATGTCTTACACATTTTAGCCTTACCTTTAATTGGAGTAATACCCGATGATGAAGATATTATAAAATCTACAAACTTAGGAGAGCCTATTGTTTTAAACGAAAAATCTCTTGTGGGAGAGGCTTTTAGAAGAGTTGCAAGAAGAATTTTAGGAGAAGAGGTTGAGTTTTTGGATTTTAATAAGAAAAAAGGATTATTTAGTAAACTAAAAAGGCTTTTTAAATGAGTTTTTTTAATATTTTCAAGAAAAAAAAATCAAAAGAAGTAGCAAAAGATAGACTTATGATGATGCTTGCATATGAGAGAGCAAATACTCATATAGAAAATTTAGATGAAATGAAAAAAGAGTTAATAGAAGTAGTAAAAAAGTATATAAAAGTAAAAGATGTAGTAATTAAAACCTCATCAAATCAAGAGATTGAAACATTAGAAGTTGAAATCATTTTAGAAAAATGAAAAAAGCCCTTTTGATTATCTTTTTTGTTTTACTATCAGTTATTATATTTTTAGAAGGAGCTAAAATTAAATCTCTTTATACAAAAATAGAGAACTTAAAAAATGAAATCACAAAACTAAAAACTCAAATAATAAATCTAAAAAAAGAGAACAATTTACTAAAAACAACAAAATCAGAAATTGAAGATTATTATAGAAATCTTCACCCAATCCAAAAAATCCAAAAACCCATTAAAAAAAGTAAAAAACCAAAACTTGTAATAATTATTGACGATGTTGCTTTTAATTATGAAGCTAAAATGATAAAAGAAATCCCACTTCACATTACCCCATCCTTTTTTCCACCCGATAAACGCCATCCAAATACTTTTAAATACGCCAAAGAATTCCCTCACTACATGGTCCACTTACCACTTGAAGCAATGAATTACCCAACTCCTGAAAACAACACCCTTTTAATTTCAATGTCAAAAGAAGAAATACTAAAAAAAATAACTAACTTAAAAAAACTTTTTCCAAAACTAAAATTTGTAAATAACCACACCGGCAGTAAATTTACAAACTCTCTTTCTGCTATGAAAAAACTATTTTTTGCCCTAAAAATAAATAATCTTGGATTTGTTGACTCTCTTACTATCTCAACTACAAAATCAAAATTAGCAAACAAAATTTATCATATCCCACTTTATATGAGAGATTTATTCCTAGATAATAACTCAAATCCAGCTTATATTAAAAAACAATTAAAAAAAGCAGTACTAATTGCCAAAAAATATGGATATTGCATAGCAATTGGACATCCTCACAAAACAACTTTAACCACTATTAAAAATTCCCTTGATTTATTAAAAGATGTAAAGGTAGTATATATTGATGAACTCAATAGTAATTGATGAATTTAAACTCTTTTACAAAGGCAATCTAACTCTTTTAAACAGACCAAAAGTAGCAATTATTGGAAGTAGAAAAGCAACAAAATACTCAAAAGACACCACATATCTTCTTGCTAAAAAACTCTCTTCAAAATTTGTAATAATAAGTGGAGGAGCTCTTGGAATTGATACCCAAGCCCACAAAGGAGCTTTTCCAAATACAATCTTTATCTCTCCTTCTTCTTTGGATATAATCTATCCAAAATCAAACGAAAATTTGATAAAATCAATCTATAAAGAAGGATTAGCCCTTAGCGAATATGAAAAAAATTTTAAACCTTACAAATGGACTTTTTTACAAAGAAATAGAATAATAGTAAAACTTGCAGATTTTGTTATAATCCCAGAAGCTGAGCTTAAAAGCGGAAGTATGAGAAGTTTTGAGTGGGCAAAAAAATATAACAAAAAAGTATATGTCCTCCCTCACAGACTAAACGAAAGCTTAGGCACTCAATATCTTGCAAAAACAAATCAGGCAGAAATTATCTGGGATATTGATGAATTCGTAAATAACTTTGGAATTTCAAACGAGGCAAAAATAATGCTACTTAGTGAAGCTTTAAAAAAGTATGGAGATAAAATTTATGAGATGGAACTTGAAGGAAAAGTGGAGATTAAAAATGGAAAAGTCTATTTTTAAACATCCATTTAAGCCAATAATCTTTAAAGATAGCAAAATTTTAATTCTTGGGACATTTCCTTCACTAAAATCTTTTGAAAACAATTTTTACTACTCCCACCCTAAAAATCAGTTTTGGGATATTTTGGCAATTATCTTTAATGAGAAAAAACCATCTACCATTGACGAAAAGATTGAATTTTTAAAAAGACACAAAATCGCTCTTTGGGATAGCATATGCAAAGCAAAAAGAAAAAATCAAAATTCAAGGGATGACAATTTAGAAGTAATTGAACCTTGCGATATTCCAAAACTATTAAAAAAATATCCAAACATCAAAAAAATAGCAACAACCAGCAGACTTGCTGAGAGGATTTTGAAAAAACATTTTAACCTAAATTCAATCTACCTCCCAAGCCCAAGCCCGCTTAATGCAAGATTAAATCTACAACAAAAGGCGAAAATATGGAAAAAATTGTTGCAATAGATGTAGGACTTAAAAGAATTGGAGTAGCTTATAGCCCGGGTGGAATTGCAGTAGTGCCGCTTAGGGCAATAATCCGTAAAAACAGAAACCAAGCGGCAAAAGAAGTGAGTGAACTTTTAAAAGAATACAAAGCCAACACCCTTGTAATTGGGCTTCCAAAAACAAATGAAGAGATGAGCCAGAGAATAAAACATTTTGCAAATTTAATTGAGTTTGAGGGAAAAGTTGAATTTGTAGATGAAAGTTTTACTAGTGCAATCGTAAAAGAAGAGATAAAAGGAAAAATAAAACAAAAAAGAGATGGGAGAATTGATAGCTTAGCTGCAAAAAAAATTCTTGAAAGTTATCTTGCTAAAAAATAACCCTATTTCTTCCACTCTTTTTTGCCAAATATAAATTTTCATCAGCACTCTTAAAAGTCTGCTGAAAATCACCCTTACTACTTGCAACTCCAACGGAAATCGTAACCTTTAAATCATAAGGAAAGTTTTTGCAGTTTTCAATATTTTTCCTTAATCTCTCCCCTATCTCATAAGCCATTTCAAGAGAAGTATTCGGCAAAATAACAATAAACTCTTCTCCTCCCCACCTACAAATAATATCACTTTTCCTAAGAGAATTTTTAAGAATATTTGCCACTTCTTTTAAAACCTCATCACCAATATCGTGCCCATAAGTGTCATTAACTTTTTTAAAATAGTCAATATCAATAACTAATAAAGAGTAATTGCTAATAGTTTTTAATTTTTTTGCACATCCTTGTCTATTTAAAAGATTTGTTAATCTATCAACTGAGGCTTTCTTATAAACATCTAAAAAATGAACAATTCCAAAAACAATTATCAAAGAGACAACATAAAAAACAAATAAAATAATAGTCATCTTTTCAAAATGCTCATGAATCTTATAAATCTCTTCAAATTTATACTCTTTTTCAACCTTTACCACATACCCTATCTTATCTGAAATTTCATAAATAGGAATTGCAATAACAACATAATCTTGATACTTTACAACTCCGGGTAAAAAGAAAAGATTTTTAAACCCATACTTTTTACAAAAATCTCCTGAGAGATAAAAATCATTATTCAATTTACAAAAATTAAGTTTTTCTCCATACTTTTTAAAAAGAGCAATATAAATATTCTCCTTAAAAAACATCTTCATAACTTTTAAATAATCAAAAACAATCGCAAAATTTCCAATTAAATTATTTTTCCTATCTTTTATAGGATAAGAGACCAAATACCCAACCCCTTTTTGAGTAATAACGAAAGTACTATAAGGCTTTGAATAAAATCCAAATTTATAATCGTTTTTAAAAACCACTTTATTCATCTCATAAATCGATTTACTTTTTAACATTATATGAAGATATAAAACATTATATTTTTTCAACACCTTAGAAAACTTTCTAACCCTACCTTCAATTAAATCCTTATAAATTGAACTATTATTATTATCAAGTGCAAACTGAGAAATATACCACTTCAAAGTCCCATCAACTATCAAATCATAAAGAATTCTTGCTTGAAAATTTAAAAGCCTATTTTCATTTTCAAACAAAGACTTATTTTCCCTATAATAACTCTTATATGCCTCTTTAATCGCTAAATCTTTTTTATAGTTCATAAGAGCATAAATTCCTCCAAAAAAAAGAGTTAAAGTAAAAAAAATGGTTATAAAAAGATAATCTCTTCTCATTCTATAAACCTTTTATAATATTTCTCTATTAACTTACTCCTCTTTGCCAAATATCCGGTAATATTATCAACCTCAGTTTTTGAATTTTTCTCAAAATCAATTTGCATACTCATTTTACTCTCATAAGGAATATTCAAAGCCTGTTTTATAACCTTTGCCTTCTCACCCTCTAAATCAACCCCCTCCTCTTTTGCAATCCTTAAAACTTCATCCAAAAACCTCTCAACCTCATCCCTTTTTTTCTCCATAATCCAACCAGTTGGCTTTTGATAATAACTTTGCAAAGTAGCAAATGTTGCAATAAAAAGATACTTTTTCCAAATATCTCTCTTTATTTCTTTACTAAACTTTACTTTTAAATCACAACCCTCAAAAATTTTCCTTAAAACTTCATCATCTTCTACACAAAGATAAAAAAGTGGCGTCTTTTTATGAATTATATTAATTTTTATCTTATTTGAGAGTATATAAATACACGCTTTTACAATCTTGGCATCTAAGTTTTTAAACTTCTCAAAATGCTCAACCCCGTTTAAAATCGGCACTATACGCGTGTTTTTATTGTAATGCCCTTTAATTTCTTTTAAAACCTCATCAAGATGATATGACTTTGTAGTAACAAAAATTACATCATAAACCCCTCTAAGCCCAACTTTTGGAAAGACAACTTCTTCTTTATCAACATCAATAACTTTTAGCCCCTCTTTTTTTATCACTTCATTTGTCTTTTTTGTAGCTAAAATATCCACATCCACTCCACACTTAATCAATTTATAAGCCAAATACCCCCCAACTCCACCAACCCCAACTACTGCTACTTTCATTTTCTATCCTTTATCTTACTTGCTATGATTATACCAATAGCAGCCGCCATCAAAGGCAAAGCCCACAAAAGCTCCCCAAGTAAATCGGTTATACTCATTTTACCCTCTCTAACACAACCCCGCACTCCATATGGTTTGTATATGGAAACTGGTCAAAAAAAGCAAACGCTTTTATCTCTCTACCTTTACTTAAAGTCTCTAAATCCCTTTTTAGAGTTTCTGGATTACAGGAAATATAGATAATATTGTCAAACTCATTTACAAATTTACGCGTCTTCTCATCAAGCCCGGCTCTTGGAGGGTCAATTAGCACATTTTTTAAATCATACCCTCTAAAAAATCCATTACTTTTAAGAGAACTAAACTCAGCCGCACTCATTGCCATAAAAGAAATATTATCTCTTTTATTAATTTCAGCGTTAAAAGTAGCCGCTTGAATTGATTCTGGATTAATCTCAGTTGCTATTACTTTGTTAAAATTCTCACTCAAAGGAATAGTAAAGTTTCCATTCCCACAATAAAGCTCAACCAAATCTCCCTTTAAAGAGGCTGAGTTTCTCAAAGCCCATCCAATCATCTTTTTGTTAATTTCTCTATTTGGCTGGGAGAAAGTGTTTTCTATAATCTTATATTTATAAACCTTTCCATCAATATCAAGCTCATCAATCAAATAGTTTTTATCAAATACAAATTTTCTCCCCTTTTTCCTAACAACAAAATCAATAAAAGGAAACTTCTCTTTTAATCTTTTAATCTCACCCTCTATACTCTCATCCACTTTTTTATGATAAATAAGAGTTACAATAAGCTCGCCTTTGCTATTGCTTAAAAAATCAATCTCATAAAGTTTAAATCTAAGTGCTTTATTTTTTGTTATTTCCCTAAGCAAAGGCTCCATTACATTATAAATCGCCTTATCCACAATCTTACACTCATCAATTGGTATTACTCCTCTTCCTTCCTCTTTTCTTTTTCTCATTGCATAATAGCTCCTATCATCTTCATGCCAAACTCTAAACTCAGCCCTACTTCTAAAATGCTCATCACTTCCACTTATAACTTCAATCTCTGGCACATTAAACTCGCTAAACATCTCTTCTAAACGCTTCTTTTTCATTTCAAGCTGCTTTTTATAAGGCATCTGCCATAAAGCACAGCTTCCACACTTCCCAAAACTACTGCACTCCATACTTTTCCCTTTGGCTTTTGTTATAATTGTATCAAAAAAGGATATAAATGGCTCAAATTGTAATACTTGCCGCTGGCAAAGGCACAAGGATGAAGTCAAAACTCCCAAAAGTTATCCACAAAATATGCAATAAGCCGATGATTGAGTATATTATTGAAGAGGCTCTAAAAGTTACTGAAAATATAGATGTCGTTTTATATCATGAATTTGACAAAATAAAAGAGCTAATTAAAAAATATCCCGTAAAAATCCACAAACAAAACCACAAAGAGTTCCCAGGGACTGGGGGGGCTTTAAAAGAGGTGCCTCTTAGAAGCGAAAAAGTTTTGGTATTAAACGGAGATATGCCTTTAATAAGTGCTAATGAGATTAAAAAGTTTTTTGATATTGACGCTGATATTGTAATGAGCGTTATGAAATTAAAAAATCCCCAAGGGTATGGAAGAGTTGTAATTGAAAACGGGAATGTTAAAAAAATTGTGGAAGAAAAAGACGCTAAAAAAGAAGAATTAAAAATCCCTTATGTAAATGCTGGGGTTTATCTCTTCAAAAAAGAAGTATTACAAAAATATCTCCCTCTCCTCTCAAACAACAACGCTCAAAAAGAGTATTACCTAACAGACATTATTGAAATGGCGGTAAAAGATAACTTAAAAATAAAAGCTCTTGAAGTTGATGAAGAAAACTTCAAAGGGGTAAACTCCAAAAAAGATTTGGCAAAAGCCGAGGAGATTATGTGTAGGAGAATAAAAGAGTTTTGGCTAAAAGAAGGCGTTATTATGCACCTTCCAGATACCATCTATATTGATGCATATACTAAATTTGAAGGTGAGTGTGAAGTTTGGAGCGGAAGTGTGATTTTAAAAAGCGTAATTATTGAGAGTGAAATTAAACCAAATAGCGTAATTGAAGAAGCAATAATCAAAAAAAGCTCAATTGGACCAATGGCAAGAATACGCCCAAAAAGTGAAATTTATAAGAGTAAAATCGGAAACTTTGTAGAAATTAAAGCCTCAAAACTACAAGGGGTAAAAGCTGGGCATCTGAGTTATCTTGGAGATAGTGAAATTGATGAAGGGACAAACATAGGGGCTGGAACGATTACCTGCAATTACGATGGCAAAAACAAATACAAAACAAAAATCGGCAAAAATGTGTTTATAGGAAGCGATACCAAACTAATAGCCCCAATTACAATTGAAGAGGATGTAATAATTGCAGCTGGAAGCGTTGTAAACAAAGATATTAAAAAAGGCTCCCTTGCAATCTCACGCCCACCTCTTAAAATCGTAAAAGACTTTTACTATAAATTTTTTGGGAGAAAGAGTTGAGAGTATTAATAGGGGTTAGTGGAAGCATTGCAATTTATAAAACCTGTGAGCTTATTAGGCTTTTTGTAAAAAGAGGGGATGAAGTTAGAGTGGTAATGAGCGAAGAAGCAAAAAAATTTATAACCCCACTAACATTTGAAAGCTTAACTCTAAATCCTGTGTTACATAAAGAAACTGAAAGCTGGGCAAATGGAGTAAATCATATTGATTATGCAAAGTGGGCAGACATCTTCATAATCGCCCCAGCAACCGCTAATACTTTAAACAAAGCCGCAAACGGAATAGCCGATAATTTGCTTTTACAAACCTACCTTGCCACAACCTCCCCAACTCTCTTTGCCCCTGCTGCCAATACCAATATGTATCTTCATCCAACCACCCAAAAATCAATAAAATCCCTAAACTGCATTGAAGCAAACTCTGGACTTTTAGCGTGTGGGGATGAAGGGGTTGGAAAGATGGCACAGCCAAGTGAGATATTTTTAAAGGCTTTAAGGGAAGTTAACAAAGATAAGTTTTGGGAAAATAAAAGAGTGGTAATTACAGCTGGGGGAAGTGTTGAAAAGATTGATGATGTGAGATTTATCTCCAACTTTTCAAGCGGAAAGATGGGAGAAGCACTTGCAAAGGCTTTTTATATTAAAGGAGCTAATGTTACTTTAATTTCAAGCAAAGAGCATAACCTAACAAAAGAGATAAAATTAATAAGAGTAAATAGTGCAAAAGAGTATCTTAATGCAATTCTAAAAGAAAATCCAGATTATCTTATAATGGCTGGGGCTATTGCAGATTACAAACCAAAATATACCCCCGGCAAACTCAAAAAAGAAATAATAGGAGATAAATTCTCTCTTGAAATGGAAAAAAACATAGATATTTTAGAAACTTTAAAAGACAAAAAATTTAAAAAAATCGGCTTTAAAGCTGAAAGAGATGAAAAAAACGCCCTAAAATACGCAAAAAACGCCCTATATAAAAAAAATCTTGATGCAATATGCCTAAATCTTCTTACAAAAAACGATTTTGGAAGCGATGAGAATGAGATTATCTTTATAACAAAGAAAAAAGAAGTCTTAATCCCCCAAAATTCAAAAGAGACAATCGCTTTTGAGTTGGTTGAACTGATAAAAGGAATTTGATGCACTTAGCAATCATAATGGATGGAAACGGAAGATGGGCAAAGCAAAGAGGATTTCCTCGCACAAAAGGGCATCAAAAAGGAGTTGAAGTTGTAAGAGAAATTACAACCTATTGTGCCAAAAATCCAGAAATTGAGATTTTAACGCTTTACGCTTTTTCTACTGAAAACTGGAAAAGACCAAAGAGTGAGGTTAAGTTTTTGATGAAGCTTTTGGATAAATACCTACAAAAAGAGCTAAAAACCTACATTCAAAACGATATAAAATTTGAAGTAATAGGGGATATATCTAAATTCTCTCCATCCCTTCAAAAAAGAATTTTAACTACAAAAGAAGCTACTAAAAATAACAAAAGCCTAACCCAAGTCTTAGCCCTAAACTATGGAAGCAAAGATGAAATTACAAGAGCAGTAAAAAAAGTAGTGCAAAAAAAAGAGAAAATTACACCTGAGAATATCCAAAAAAACCTTGATATGCCAAAAGATGTGGATTTACTTATTAGAACTAGCGGGGAGATGAGAGTTAGTAACTTTTTGCTCTGGCAAATTGCATATGCTGAGATGTTTTTTACCAAAACCCTCTGGCCTGATTTTACAAGTGAAGAACTTGATAAGATTTTAAAAGAGTTTAAAAAAAGAGAGAGAAGATTTGGAGGAATTTAATGGAAGTTATTGTATTTATTTTTGGAGTTATGATTGGAAGCTTTTTAAATGTGGTAATTCACAGAGTCCCAAAAGGTGAAAATATTGCTTTTCCTCCAAGCCACTGCCCAAAGTGTAATACGAAATTAAAACCCTATCACAATATCCCCATTATAAGCTGGCTTTTACTAAAAGGAAAATGTGCCTTTTGTAAAGAGCCAATCTCAATAAGATACCCAATAGTTGAACTCTTAACCGGAATTTTAGCAGTGATTGTTTATGAAAAGTTTAAAGTCATTGATATTTACTTTATCGTAACTTTTGGAGTTTTTGCCACCCTCTTAGCACTTAGCGTAATTGATTTGGATTATAAAGCAGTACCTGATAGCCTAAACCTTCTTGCCCTAACCCTTGCTTTTTTCTCATCCCCTGATATTTTAGAAAACTTCAAAAACGCCCTTTTAGTAATGGGGGGGATGAGTCTTATTAGATATTATGTAAGTTACTTTATAAAACAAGAAGCTATGGGTGAAGGGGATATAATTGTTGGAGGAACTATGGGGGCTTTGCTTGGAATAAAAGGGGCAATTATTGCTATTTTTATAGCATCTCTTATAGCCCTTCCCGCATCTTTGTATAACAGATTTTCAAATAAAGAGTTAGAACTTCCCTTTATTCCGTTTTTGGCTCTTGGAACACTTATAGCCTGGTTTTTTAAGAATGAGATTTTAGAGTTTTGGAGTATAATGTATGGATAGACTTTCAAAATATATCCTAAAAGAGTTTTTATCCATCTTCTTTTCGCTCTTTCTAATAATGAGCATAATTATCTCACTTATTTTTATAATCTCTATCTCAAATGTAACAACCGGCCTTAAAATCACCTTCCTTGACCTTTTGAGAATGTATCTTTTAACCCTTCCCCAGATAATCTTTATCTCAATAGCTATCTCCTTTTTCATAGCCTCAACATCCCTTTATGCAAAACTTAGTGATTCAGAAGAGTTAATAGCTCTTTTTGCACTTGGATTTAAACCTCTAAAAATATTAAAACCAATCTTAATAATAGGTATTATTATTACTTTAATCAATCTTTTTTTGCTTTTTGTATCAATACCTTATTCAGAAGTAGCTTTAAAAAATTTTAAAAATCAAAAAAAAGCAACTGCTCAATTTAGCTTCCAATCCAATCAAGTCTCTCAAAAATTTGGAGATTGGGTAATATTTGCAAACAAAAAAACAAATAATTATTCTCAAATCTTTCTTTTTAATCCAACCGAAGAAAAATTAATCATCTCAAAAAACGCAAATTTAAATTCAAAAAACAATATCTTAACATTTTCACTTTTTAAAGGAAAAATATACGATTTTAATTCAAGCTATATTATTCAATTTAAAAAAATGCAAATTAACAAAAAAAATCCACAAGTTAAAATTTCACTTTTTGATTTAAAAAACTATTTTAAATACAATAAAAAAATATTTGCCAATAAACTCCCAATCGCCATTTTACCAATTAGCCTATTTTTCTTTATACCACTTATAAGTTTTTATCACCCAAGACTATCAAGAAAAAAACCAATATTAACATCTACTATCCTTGTAGTAATTTATATTGCAATTTCTCTTTTAAATAAAAATTTAGCAGTTTCAGTTTTAATTAGTCTAACATTTTTAATAATAGGAGGAGGATTATTCAAATGGAAAAACAGATTATAGCAGTTATAGCATATGATGGCAGCAGATTTTACGGGATGCAAATTCAACCCAACAAACCAACAATTCAAGGAGAAATTGAAAACGCCCTTAAAAAACTAAACATAAATTCAAAAATAACGCACGCTGGAAGGACAGACAAAGGAGTACATGCACTAAACCAAGTAATCTCTTTTAAGGTTCCAGAGTTTTGGGAAGAAGAAAAGCTTAAAAATTTATTAAATCAAATCTTATTTCCTTCAATTTATATAAAAACAATCAAAAAAGCTCCACTAAACTTTCATCCAAGATATGCAAAAAAAAGAAGTTATAGATACTTACTCTCTCCAACAATCTCTCCATTTACAGCAAACTACTTAACTCATTACCAACACACTATAAACTATCCCCTTTTACAAAAAGCCCTAAACACTCTAAAAGGAACCCACGACTTTACCCACTTTGCAAAAACTGGAAGTGATGTAAAAGATTACACAAGAACAATCTATTTAGCTAAAATCTTTCCTTATAAAAATTTAAGTGTAATAAACATTCAAGGAAATGGCTTTTTAAGAGGGCAGATAAGAATAATAGTTGACTTTTTACTAAAAATAAACGAAAACATCTTAACAATAGATGATTTAAAAGCTCAGCTAGAAGGAAAATTAATCTCAAAACATTTAGCTCCTCCAAACGGACTTTATTTAGAAAGAGTTTGGTATCACTCTACTTTAATTGAGTCGTCATATTCATCATCAAAATTAATATGAACCTTTGGAGTAGGCGGTTTTACTATAAGCTTTTGAGCATTTAAAACTCTAACTTCTCTTATACACTTAAAAGTTGGATATACCCTATCTCCAACACTCCTATACCCTTCAAATTTACACTCATTTGCTTTAATATACTTCAAAAATTTCTTAATCCCCAAATTTGACTCAATTATTTTAGAAGTTTGAGAAATTATTTTACCACTTATATGCAAATATTTAACTTCATAAATCTTTGCAAATAAAAAAACAGGTAAAACAAAAAGCAAAATCCGCATAAATAAAACCTTTTTATTAATTATAACAAATTCCTACCTAACCTCATAAACCTTA
>JAMOSZ010000052.1 GCA_027062625.1 Nautiliaceae bacterium | reverse complement strand
ATGATGCTATTTATGTGATTTTAAATAATACGGTTTTTATTATAGAAGTTAAATATCAAGAAGTTGCAGGAAGTGTTGATGAAAAACTTCAAACGTGTGATTTTAAAAGAAAACAATATTTAAAACTTTTTGCTCCATTAAATAGAAAAGTTGAATATATTTATATTTTAAATGATTGGTTTAGAAAGCCAGAATATAAAGATACACTTGATTATATTATTATGATGGGTTGTAGATATTATTTTAATTATCTTCCTTTAAATGAACTTGGATTACCTTTGCCAAAGGAAAACTAATGAAAATAGCCCTCCATGTGCCTTGCTACATAAACGAATTAAATCCTGAAATTGCAAAAAAGACCCTTTTAATACTAAGACACTTTAACCTTGATGTAAAAGTGCCAAAAGAGCAGACTTGCTGCGGGCAGCCTTTTATTAATTCAGGACATCCTACAACCCTACCTCAAAAATTTAATGAAGTATTTAAAAATTATGATTATGTAGTAAGCCCAAGTAGCAGTTGTGTAAGTACTATAAGAAGTCAAACTCTTGAAGTTAGCAAAAAAATGTTTGAACTTTGCGAATTTTTGCACGATGTTTTAAAAGTAAAAAACATTGCCAAAAACTATCCAAAAAAAATAGCACTTCACAACTCCTGTCACTCTCTAAGGCACCTTTTTGAAGGCTCTCCAAGCGAGCTTAACATCCCCTATTTTAATAAAATAAAAGAGGTTTTAGGATGTGAAATAATTGAGGCAAGCCGGGATGAGTGCTGTGGGTTTGGAGGGGTGTTTAGTTTAAAAGAAGGATTTATAAGTTATGTAATGGGAAGAAATAAGCTTGATGATTTGCTTAACAAAAACCCAGATGTTATAACAGGAGTTGATTTTTCCTGTCTTATGCATCTTGAAAGTATTGCTAAAAAAGACGGAGATAATATAGAAATCAAACATATAAGCGAAATTCTTTGGGAGTGTCTTGATGAAACATTATGAACTTGCCATAAATTTTTATAAACAAAAAGGACCACGCCACGACAAAGCACTTTGGGCAATAAGACAAAAAAGAGATAAAGCGATAAAAGAGGTAGATGAGTGGGAAGAGTTAAGAGAAAAAGCAAGCAAAATAAAAGATGAGGTGATAAATAACCTTCAAGATTATGTTAAAGAGTTTATAAAAAACGCAAAAAAAGAAGGAATTGAACTGTTTTTTGCAAAAGATGCAAAAGAGCATAACGAAATTGTTTTTGACCTTTTAAAAGAAATTAACGCAAAAAAAGTGGTAAAATCAAAATCAATGCTAACAGAAGAGTGTGGATTAAACGAATTTTTGGAAAAAAGAGGGATTGAAGTTATTGATACGGATTTAGGTGAGAGGATTGTGCAATTAAGAGGAGAGAAGCCTTCTCATATAGTCTTACCAGCCATTCATACTACAAAAGAAGAGGTAGCTGAGATTTTAGGAGAGAGTAATACAGACCCGACATATCTCACCCATAAAATGAGAGAGTTGTTAAGAAATGAATTTTTAAGTGCTGATGCTGGGATAAGCGGGGCTAACTTTTTAGTGGCTGATAAAGGATGGGCAGTCGTTTGCACAAATGAGGGAAACGCAGATCTTGGGGCAGTTTTGCCAAAGCTTCATATTATAAGCGTTGGAGTTGAGAAGATTGTGCCAAGTATGAGAGATTTAGGCGTATTTTTGAGGATGCTTGCAAGGAACGCAACCGGACAAAAAATAACCACTTATACTTCAATCTTTGGGCGTAAAGAGAATGGAAAAAGGGTTATTGTTTTAGTAGATAATGGAAGGTTTGAAAGATTAAATACAGAATTTAAAGAGACTCTAAAATGTATAAGATGCTCTGCTTGTCTTACGACCTGCCCTGTATTTCGTCGCTCAGGAGGTCACGCATATAGATACGTAATCCCAGGACCAATTGGGAGCTTACTCGCACCACTTAATAATAAAGAAGAGTATAGCGATTTACCTTTTGCATGCACTTTATGTAATAGCTGTGAGATGGTATGCCCTGTTAAAATCCCTTTTTCAAAACAGCTTGTCAAAATGAGAGAATATGTGACAAAAGATGATTTTGCTTTTAAATTTATAGAAACTTCCCTTCATTCACCTTTTGCTTTTAAACTTTTTAGCAAAATTATCCGTCTAACCCCAAAATCAATCTTGAAAAAAGCCTTAAATGAATGGAGTAAGTATAAAGAGTTTCCTACTATTCCACCAAAAAGGTTTATAGATGGATGAATTTATTAAAAATTTACGCCTCGCAGGCGGGGAGGTTTTAGAAGAAATTCCGGATGGATGGTATGTTACTCAGGCTGAGTTTGGGGTTGTGGAAAATGGGACTGTTTGGGTTAGAGAGTATAAAAAGGAGCTTTTTTTGAGTGAAAAGGTAGCAGTAAAGATGCCAAAAAAGTTTGTAAAAACTATGCAAGAAGCAATGGAACTTATTAATAGCCCGGGAGTTTTTATCTCAGGTCCAAGCAAGACTGCCGATGTTGAGAGTTTCTTGGTATTTGGAGCACACGGACCAGTTAGGTTTGGAATTATATTTGACAAAGGTTTGTAGTTAGGGTATATTAAAATAAAAAAGGTTTTTTATGGATAAAAAGTTTGAAGAAATGAACATAAAAGAGAAAATTGAAGCTATTGAAGAAGTGGTAAAAAAAGATATTTTACCAATGCTTGCGTTTGATGGAGGATATGCTGAGGTTGTTGATGTTAGAGAGGGAAATAATGGGGAGAGTCATGTTTTTATAAGGTATGGGGGAGCTTGTGCTGCTTGTAGTAGTGCTGGGGGAGCTACTTTGTTTGCAATTGAAGAGACTCTTAGAAAAAGATTAAATTCAGATAAAATAAGGGTTTTTCCGATATAATTTCATAAAAAGGTCTTTTTATGGAAAAATCCTTTAAAGTTGCTCTTTTTTTGGCAATTTTAGTTAATTTTTATCTTACTTTGTCTTTAACTCCTCTTTTTAACCTTGATGAGGGAGCATTTAGTGAAGCTACTCGGGAGATGCTTTTAAATCACGATTTTATTACTACTTATTTGAATGGAAATTTAAGATTTGATAAGCCAATTTTCATTTATTGGCTTCAAGCTTTGAGTGTGAGTATTTTTGGACTTAATGAATTTGCTCTTAGACTTCCAAGTGCAATTGGGGCTACAATTTGGGCATTAACGATTTATTTTTTTGCAAGAAGATTTTTTGAAGAGAAAATAGCGCTTTTAGCGTCATTTTTTATGGTTACAACTCTTCAAATTTCTCTTATTGCAAAGGCTGCTATTGCTGATAGTGTGCTTAATATGTTTATTGCTCTTAGTATGTTTAGCTTTTTTATTTATCTAAAAGAGAGTAAGAAAAAGTATCTCTATTTTACTTTTGCCTTTATTGGATTTGGTTTTTTAACAAAAGGACCGGTTGCGGTTTTGGTGCCTCTTGGGACTTATTTTATTTATGCGTTAGTAAAGAAGGATTTAAAAAAATTTTTTAGGGATGTTTTTGATTTAAAAGGAATTTTGATTTTTTTAATAATTGCTTTGCCTTGGTATGTGGCTGAGTATATGGCTCAGGGAGAAAAGTTTATTAATGGGTTTTTCTTAAAACACAATTTGGGTAGGTTTGAGAGTAGTTTTGAGAAGCATAAGGGGAGTTTGTTTTATTATATTCCAGTTGTATTGATTGGACTTTTGCCTTGGACTTCTCTTTTTTTAAAATATTTAAGAAAGTTGAAGGATTGGTTAAAAAGAGAGGATGATTTTATTTTATTTGGAAGTATTTGGTTTTTATTTGTTTTTATCTTTTTTTCACTCTCAGGGACAAAACTTCCTCACTATGTAATTTATGGATATACGCCTCTTTTTATCTTTATGGCACTTAGTTTTAAGGAAATAAGAAGTGAATTTTTACTCTCTTTGCCTTTTATTTTGTTTTTAATAGTTTTAATTACTCTTCCGTTTATTGCAAGAGATTATTTAAAATTTGCAAAAGATGAAGTTAAAGTAATTATTATCACTTTGTTACCTCTTTTTAATAAGTTTTATTTTGGGGTTATGTTTACTCTTTTATTCTTAGCACTTTTTAGATTTGGAAAAGAGTTAAAAACTATTATTCTTGGGTTTTCAATGATAATTGTTTTAAATTATGTTGGGTGGATTTATGCTAATGTTAGAGCTATCCCTATAAAAGAAGCGGCTTTGTTTGTTAAAGAGCATAGGATTAAAAAAGTAGTGATGTATCACTTAAATACTCCATCTTTTAATGTTTATGCAAATATGCTTGTAGAAAAAAGAGTCCCAAAAGTTGGAGATATAGCAATTATGCCAGTTACTTCTTTAAAAAAGTTTAATTATGAACTTTTATTTAAAAAAGGAGTAGTTGCTATTGTTAGGATAAAACCAAAGTCTTCTCACTTTTTGTTTTATAAAAAGGATAGAGGGTGATTTTAGTGATTGGAGGAGGAGTAGCTGGTGCGAGTGTTGCAAGGTTTTTGGCAAAAAAGTATGATGTAACTTTAATTCAAGATAAGATTTGGGAGAAGCCTTGTGGAGGAGGGGTTAAAGTAAAAGTTTTTGATGAGTTTGGACTTGATAAGGGATTGATAAGGCATTTGATAGATGAGGTTGAGATTTTTTATAAAAAAAATAAAATTTCTATTCCTTTAAAAGGCAAAAATCTTGCAATTGTAAGAAGGGATGAGTTTGATGCTTATTTAAGAGAAATTGCCAAAGAGAGTGGGGTTAGGATAATTTATGGGAAATTTTTAGGGATAGAGAATGGAAGGGCTATTGTTAGGGTTGGAGATAAAAAAGAAAAGTTTAATTATGATATTTTAATTGGAGCTGATGGAGTTAATTCAAGTGTTAGAAAGGCTATTGGGCTTTTAGAAGTGCCAAAAGTATTAACTCTTTATGCAAAAGTTAATTTAAAAGTTAATAGTTGTAGATTCTTTTTTGATAAGAAGCTTGGAGGAGATTATTATGGATGGGCTTTTCCTTATGATAATTTAGCTCATATTGGAAGTGAGAGGAGAAGTTTTGAGAATTTGTGTAAGTATTTAGGGGTATCTCCAAAACCAAGAGGATATTATATTCCAACTTGGCAAAAAGGAATTGAGATTTGTAAAGGCAATGTCTATTTTGTAGGAGATGCAGCAGCTCAGGTTATGCCTATGACTTTTGAGGGAATTTATTATGCGATGAAGTCGGCAAAAATTCTTGCAAATTCAATTATAAATAGGCTTGATTATAAAAAAGAGTGGGAAAAGGTTTATTTAAAAGATTTTGCTTTTATGAAGTTTTTAGAGACTTTAAGTAAAACCTCTTTAAGGGGAGTTTTATTAAATGCTCATAAACTTAATTTAATAAAAGATTTGACAATCTCCTTTTGGCTTAGAGCTTAGTGTTTGTTTTTCCCTCCTTTAATGTTAAAATTATGTTAAATTTTTGTAAGGAGGTTTTTGATGGTAAGGTTTTTTTTATCTTTATTTTTGATATCTTCTCTTTTTGGGTATGAATATCTTATAAGATTCTCACATGTTGTCTCTCCTGATACTCCAAAAGGTAAAGCGGTTGAGTATTTTGCAAAAAGAGTTGAAGAGTTATCTGGTGGTAGAATTAAAGTTAAAGTGTATCCAAATGGAGAGCTTGCTCAGGATAATGTTGTAATTAGGAAAATGTTGATTAATAATCAAGTTCAAATGGCAGCACCAAGTATTGCAAAATTTACTTCTATTGTGCCAGAGCTTGGGGTTTTTGATGTGCCTTTTTTATTTAAGGACGAAATGCATGTAAGAAGAGTTTTTGATGGGGATATTGGTAAAAGATTACTTAATAGATTAAGTCAAGAGGGGTATGTTGCACTTGGATATTGGAGTAATGGATTTAAAGAAATTACAAATAATAAGCGTCCAATTATTTATCCTCAGGATATTAGAGGATTAAAAATAAGAGTAATGAGCTCAAAAATTTTAGTAGAGCAGTATAAAGCGCTTGGAGCTATTGCGATTAGTATGTCATTTAGTAGAGTGTATGAGGCATTAAAAAATGGATATATTGATGGAGAGGAGAATACAATTTCAACTATTTATGTAGAAAAGTTTTACAAAGTCCAAAGATATATGACTCTTACAAATCATGGATATTTAGGTTACATTGTTGTAGTAAGTCCTGATTTTTGGGCAAGTTTGCCAGATGATTTAAAAAAAGTTATAAAAAAAGCTTTTAGAGAAGCTACTATTAAAGGGAGAAAGTGGGCAATTGAATTAAACAAAAGAGCGCTTAAAAAATTACAAAAAATTGCAAGGGAAGGTAAATTTAGGATTGATTATTTAACTCCTGAGGATAGGATGCGTTGGAAAAAAATTATGATTAGAAAAGTTTATCCAAAGTTTTATAGGGTAGTTGGTAAGAAACTTATAAAAGAAATTATGAAATTGGAAAATGTTAATTGATTTTATTATAAAAGTTTAGTCAGTTTGTGTCACAAAAATTAAAAATTTCTATAAAAATTATTGACAAAGATAAGCTTTTTTTATATAATTTCATCAGATTAAAAATCTTGATAAAAAGGAGGCGGAAATGTTTAGACCAATAGGACTTAGAGTATTGGTAGAGAGAATGGAAGAAGAAGCTAAAACTGCAAGTGGAATTATTATTCCAGATAACGCAAAAGAAAAACCACTTGAAGGAAAAGTAATCGCAATTTCAAAAGAGGTTGAAGAAGATGAAAATCTTCCAATTAACGAAGGCGATATTGTAGTATTTGCAAAATATTCAGGAACTGATATTACAATTGATGGTAAAGAGTATCTTGTATTAAATACTGATGACATCTTAGGAAAAATTGAAAAATAATTAAAAGGAGGGGAAAATGGCAAAAGAAATTGTATATAGCGATGTAGCAAGAAACGAATTACTTGCAGGTGTTGAAAAGCTTGCAGATGCAGTTAGAGTTACAATGGGACCAAAAGGTAGAAATGTATTGCTTCAAAGAAGTTTTGGAGCACCACATATTACAAAAGATGGGGTAAGTGTTGCAAAAGAGATTGAACTTAAACATCCGGTTGAAAATATGGGTGCTCAACTTGTAAAAGAAGTTGCGAGTAAAACTGCTGATGAGGCAGGGGATGGAACAACAACTGCAACAGTTTTAGCACATGCAATATTTAAAGAAGGACTAAAATATATCACTGCTGGTGCAAACCCAATTGCAGTAAAAAGAGGAATGGATGCAGCAGCTCAGGCTATTATCAATGAACTTAAAAAAATGAGCAAGCCTGTTGAAAACAAAGAACAAATTGAGCAAGTTGCAACAATTTCTGCAAATAATGATAAAAAAATCGGAAAACTTATTGCAGAAGCAATGGATAAAGTTGGAAAAGACGGTGTTATTACTGTTGAAGAGGGTAAATCACTTGAAGATGAACTTGAAGTAGTTGAAGGTATGCAATTTGATAGAGGATATTTAAGTCCATACTTTGTAACAGACCCAGAAAAAATGGTAGCTGAGTATCAAGATGCATATATCTTGTTATATGATAAAAAAATCAGTAATATGAAAGACCTTTTACCATTACTTGAACAAATCGTTCAAGCTGGAAACAAACCACTATTGATTATTGCAGAAGATGTTGAAGGTGAAGCACTTGCAACTCTTGTAGTAAACAAATTAAGAGGAGTGTTAAATGTAGTTGCTGTTAAAGCACCTGGATTTGGTGATAGAAGAAAAGCAATGCTTCAAGATATTGCGATTTTAACTGGTGGGCAAGTAATTAGTGAAGAACTTGGTAGAACACTTGAAAGTGCAACACTTGCTGACCTTGGACAAGCTGGAAGAATTGTAGTTGATAAAGAAAACACTACAATTGTTGATGGTAAAGGTGATAAAGCAGCTATTGAAGCAAGAATTAAACAAATTAAAAAAGAGATTGAAGAGACAACAAGCGAGTATGATAGAGAAAAACTTCAAGAGAGACTTGCAAAACTTAGCGGTGGAGTGGCTGTAATTAAAGTAGGAGCTGCAACTGAGACTGAGATGAAAGAGAAAAAAGATAGAGTAGATGACGCATTAAGTGCAACAAAAGCTGCTGTTGAAGAAGGAATTGTAATTGGTGGTGGAGCAGCAATTTTAAAAGCTGCTAAAAAAGCAGAAGTTGAGTCAGTTGACCCTGATGAGCAAATTGGAATTGATATTATTAAAAGAGCTGTAAAAGCTCCAATTAAACAAATTGCTGAAAATGCTGGATATGAACCAGGAGTTGTGGCGTTAAATGTTGAAGAGGCTGATGAAAACGTTGGATTTAACGCAGCTACTGGTGAATATGTGGATATGTTTGAAGCTGGAATTATTGACCCAACAAAAGTTGAAAGAATTGCACTTCAAAACGCAACAAGTGTAAGCGGTTTACTTCTTACAACAGAAGCAGCTGTAACAGAAGAGCCAAAAGAAGAAAAAGCACCAGCAGCACCTGATATGGGTGGAATGGGAGGAATGCCAGGGATGATGTAATCCCTTGGCTTTTTTAATTTAAAAACTCTCCTAATTAAGAATTTGTATATCAATCTTTTATCTCTCTTTAATTTTTCTTTGATATAATCTTAAAAACTTTCTTAAAGGTAAATAATGAAAAAAATTTCACTTGTGTTAAGTGGTGGAGGGGCAAGAGGATATGCTCATATTGGAGTGATTGAAGAGCTTAAAAAACATTTTGAAATAATTAGCATTTCAGGCACTTCAATGGGAGCTGTAATAGGGGGAATGGAAGCTTGTGGTAAGCTTGATGCATATAAAAAGTGGGTTATGAGTCTTGATTTTTTAGATATTTTTAAATTTTATAAACCTCCTTTTAAGCTTGATGGAGAAAAAATTTTTAATAAAATAAAAGAACTTGCAGGAGAGTATAAAATAGAAGAACTTCCGATTAAATTTACAGCTGTTGCTACTGATTTGAGTAAAAAGAAAGAAATTTGGTTTCAAACAGGAGATTTATGGACTGCTGTTAAAGCTTCAAGTGCGATTCCTGGGGTTTTTGATCCTGTTATTGTAGATGGTAGAATTTTAGTGGATGGAGGGGTTTTGAATTTAATGCCGGTTGCTCCTGTTATGAGTGATTTTTCCGATTTGATTGTCGCTGTTAATTTATACGGAGAAAATAGGGATATAAAGATTAAATTTCCAAAAGAAATAGAAAAAAAGCAAAATTTATTTGAGGATGTATGGAATAAAGTTTTTAATATAAAAGAAAATATTGTTAATAAATCCATAGATTTAATGATGGAGGTTATTTTCAGATACAGAAAGGCTGAGTATATTCCTGATATAGAGATTATAATTCCTCAAAATATTGCCAATTGGTATGAGTTTCATAAAGCGCCAGAGCTAATTGAGATAGGAAGATTTTTAACAAAAGAAGCACTTCAAAAAGCTAAAAAAGAGGGTATAATTTCTTAAAAAAAGGAAAAATATGCAAAAAATTTATACAAAAAAGGCTCCTGAGGCAATAGGTCCTTATTCTCAGGCTGTTAAAGTTGGCAATATGGTATTTACTTCCGGTCAAATTGCTCTTACTCCAAGTGGAGAGTTTTTAGATGCTGATGTAAAGACTCAAACAAAGCAAGTATGTGAGAATTTGAAAGCTGTATTAAGTGCTGCTGGATGTGAGATTAGTGATGTTGTAAAGACAACTATTTTTTTAACTGATATTAATGATTTCTCAGCGGTTAATGAAGTTTATGGGGAGTATTTTTCACATAAACCTGCAAGAAGCACGGTTGCTGTAAAAGAACTTCCAAAAGGGGCAAAAGTAGAGATTGAGTGTATTGGAGTGATTAAATCTTAAAAAAGACTTAATTTAAGATTACTTTAAGATTAAGTCTGTAATATTTCACACTAAAAAACCATTATTAAAGGGTTAGGGTATGTATGCAGTTATTAAACATGGTGGGAAACAATATAAAGTAAAAGTTGGTGATATTTTAGACCTTGATAGAATTGAGGGAGCTGAGCCAAAGCAAGCTATTGAGATTGATGATGTGTTATTAGTTAATGGGGATGATTTAAAAGTTGGAAATCCAAAAGTAGAAGGTGCAAAAGTAATCTTAGAAGTTATTGGAAATTATAGAGGTAAAAAAGTAATAATTTTCAAAAAAAGAAGAAGAAAAGACTCTAAGAAAAAAAGAGGTTTTAGAAGAGATTATACAAAAGTTAGAGTTAAAGAAATTATAGCGTAAGGAGAAGAAATGGCACATAAAAAAGGTCAAGGGTCAACCCAAAATAACAGAGACTCAGCTGGTAGAAGACTTGGGATAAAAAAATTTGGTGGAGAGTTTGTAAAAGCTGGTAATATTATCATTAGACAAAGAGGAACAAAATATCATCCTGGAAACAATGTTGGAATGGGTAAGGACCATACAATTTATGCATTAATTGATGGATATGTAAAATTTGAAATCAAAGATAAAGATAGAAAAAAAGTTTCAGTTTACCCTACGAAGGATTAATCCTCTTCTTTTTTGCTCCTTTACTTTGTATAATTTTATAAATTAAATTTTAGGATGTTGTTATGAGAGTAGTGATTTTGGCTTTTTTATTCTCTTTTGCATTTGGTAAATGGATTATTTTTAACTCTTCTAATAAAGATATTATGGCTAAAATTGATAGGATAGAGATTAAAAAATCTTTTGTAAATATTAAAGAGAGAAAAGAAATTGCAAAAGAGGGGTTTGTTAGATTTTATGAAACTCGCGTAGTAAAAAAACCAGTTTTTATTTATTCTTTTTTTTATAGGGGAAATTTAATTTATAAAGTTAAGAAGTTTAAAAAGCTTGATTTGTTTAAAGATTACATTTTAATAGGAGAGGAGAATGTTCATTGATAAGATAAAACTTAAAGTTAAATCTGGAAAAGGTGGAGCTGGATGCGTTAGTTTTAGGAGGGAAAAATTTATCCCAAAAGGTGGACCAGATGGAGGAGATGGTGGAAAAGGTGGGGATGTGATAGTTGAGTGTGATAACAATACCCACACACTCTCTCACTTTAAAGGAAAAAGACTCTTAAAAGCAAAAAACGGGCGTCCTGGGGAAGGAAAGAAAAAGCACGGAGCTGATGGAGAGGATTTAGTATTAAAAGTGCCACCTGGGAGTGTTATTAAAGATGCAAATAGTGGAGAGATTTTAATGGAGCTTACAGAGCATGGGGAGAGAAAAGTATTGCTTGAAGGAGGACGTGGAGGGCTTGGCAATTGGCATTTTAGAGGCAGTAGAAACCAAGTTCCAAGATATGCGCAGCCTGGTGAAGAGGGGAAAGAACTTGATATTATAATTGAGTTAAAGCTTATTGCCGATGTTGGGCTTGTTGGTTTTCCAAACGCTGGTAAATCTACTTTAATTTCAGCCCTTAGCAATGCAAAACCAGAAATTGCAAATTATGAATTTACTACACTTACTCCAAAACTTGGGGTTGTAAAAGTTGATGAGTATAGAAGCTTTGTAATGGCTGATATTCCTGGAATTATTGAGGGTGCAAGCGAAGGAAAGGGGCTTGGGCTTGAATTTTTAAGACATATTGAGAGGACTAAAACTATTCTTTATGTGATTGATTTAGCTTCTTTTAGAGACCCTATTTATCAATTTAAAACACTTCAAAAGGAACTTAAAAAATATAGCGAAGAGCTTTATAAAAGAGATTATGCTATTGCACTTAATAAAGTAGATGCAGTTGATGTAAGTAAAGTAAAAGAGTTTTTTGAAAAACTAAATATTACTCCAACAAAGCCAAAGTATGGGGCAAGTGAAGAGTACCCTTGCTATTTTGATGAGAAGACTTTTATTTTGCCAATTAGTGCGGCTGCAAGAATTAATCTTGATGCACTTAAATTTGCACTTGCTGATTTAGTAGAGAAGGCAAAAAATGAAGAGACTGGTATTTAAGGTAGGAACTGCTACTTTATATGAAAATGGTAAGCTTAGTAAGAGAATGGATAGAATAGTTGAGCTACTTGCAAAGCTAAATAAAGAGTATGAAATTATTTTAGTAAGTTCTGGGGCGGTTGGGGCTGGTTATACTAAATGCCCTCTTGATAAAAGCAAGCTTGAAAACAAACAAGCCCTTGCCGCTATTGGTCAGCCTCTTTTGATGAGGGAGTATAAGGAGAGATTTAATAAGTATGGAATTGTTGTGGCTCAGGTTTTACTTACTGCTGCTGATTTTGACTCTCGTAAAAGAACTCAAAATGCAAAAAAGATGATAGAAGTTTTGCTAAAAAATAAAGTAATTCCTATTATTAACGAAAATGATTCTGTGGCAGTTGATGAAATACTCTTTGGAGATAATGATCAGCTTAGTGCGTATGTGACTTACTATTTTGATGGAGATATTTTGTTTATTATAAGTGATATTGACGCTTTTTATACCGATAATCCAAAGCTAAATAAAGATGCAAAGCCAATTAGCATAGTAGAAAAAATTGAGGATGAGTGGTTAAAGCAAAAGTGCAATCCAAATGATGCTTTTGCGACTGGTGGAATTGTGACTAAACTTTTAGCGGCTAAGTTTTTGATGGAGAGAAATAAGCCAATGTTTTTAACAAGTGGAGAGAATCTTGAAGCGATTGAAGAGTTTTTAAAAGGCAAACATATTAAAGGGACTTTGTTTAAAGGAGGGGGTAGTGAGAGTAGTAGCGACAAATAAAAAAGCGTATCACGATTATGATATTTTTGATAAGTATGAAGCTGGAATTGAGTTAAAAGGTAGTGAAGTTAAAGCTATTAGAGCTGGTAGAGTAAATTTAAAAGATAGCTTTATCAAAATTAAAGATGGAGAGGCTTGGTGGGTTCAAGGGCATATAAGCAACCTTGATACTTCGTATTCAGCATTTAGACACGATGAAAAAAGACCAAGAAAACTTCTTCTTCACAAAAGTGAGATTGCAAAGCTTGCTGGATATACGAGTGAGAAGGGGTATACTTTAATTCCTACAAAACTCTACTTTAATAACAAAAATAGAGCAAAACTTGAAATTGCCGTAGCAAAAGGGAGAAAACTTCACGATAAACGCCGCGTTATGAAAGAAAAGGAGCTTCAAAAAGAAGCAAGGGCGGCTATGAAGAGATATGGTTTTTAAGTTCTTCTAATACTTTCTTTGCGTGTCCTTTTGCTTTTACATTTTTATACTCTTTTACAATTTCTCCATCAGGAGAGATAATAAAGGTTGAGCGGATAACTCCTTCATACTCTTTTCCATACATTTTCTTTTTACCCCAAGCTTTGTATGCTTTTAAAACTTCTTTATTTTCATCGCTAAGAAGCGTTATTTTTAGGTTGTGTTTTTGGATAAAATTTGAGTGACGCTTAGGACTATCTGGGCTTATTCCAATAATAATAGCCCCAAGCTTTTCAAATTCATCAATAAGCTCGCTAAACTCTTTTGCTTCTGTTGTACATCCTGGGGTATTATCTTTTGGATAGAAGTATAACACTATCCATCTCCCAAGTAAATCTCTAAGACAAATTTCAATTCCATCTTGATTTGGTAGACAAAACTCTTTTGCTTTCATTAAATAACCCTTCTAAATTCTGGATATGCTTCAATTCCGCACTCATTAATGTCAAGTCCTTCAATTTCTTGTTCTTCTTCTATTCTAAATGGAATAAATTTATCAATTAAATAAATTGCAATATAAGAAGTTACAAATGCAAAAATACCAACTTCTATTATTCCTTTTATTTGAGTTATTATGCTAACTCCTTTTCCAAAAATACCACTTGCAAGTGTTCCCCAAATTCCATTTATTAAGTGGACTGAAAGTGCACCAACTGGATCATCCATTTTTAGTTTATCAAAAAATGGCACTGCATAAAATACAAGTGCTCCTCCAATTGCCCCAATTAAAAGTGCTTTATATGGACTAATTACATCAGCACCGGCGGTAATTGCAACAAGTCCGCCAAGTGCACCGTTTACAATCATTGTAATGTCAAATTTTTTATAAGTTAGATAACTTAAAATTATTACAATAAACCCACCAATTAAACCAGCATTGTTTGTATTCATAATAACAAGTGCAACACTGTTTGCCGCTTCTTTTGTTGATATATTTCCAACGCTTCCTCCATTAAATCCAAACCAACCAATCCATAGTAAAAATCCTCCAAGTACTACAAGAGGAATATTGCTTGCGGGAATTACTCTTACTTTTCCACTTTTTGTATATCTTCCTTTTCTTGAACCAATTATTAAAATTGCTGCAAGTAGAGCCCATCCTCCTGTTGAATGAATTACTGTACTACCTGCTAAGTCGTGCATACTTGAAATATCAAGTAAAGTTCCTTTTAAGATATTTGCACCCCAAGTTATATTTACAACAATTGGGTAGATAAATCCAGCCATAATAATTGCAAAAATTGCAATTGGGATTACGCGAGTTCTCTCACTAATCCCTCCGCTCATAATGTTTATAGTTTTACCAACAAATGCCATTTGAAAAAGAAAAGCTGCATATTTACTCATATTGGTTTCATTCCATTCACCAAATGCCAAAGTATATCCCCAAAAGAAAAATACTAAACTTGCTATTATATAAATTATTGTGTTAATTGTTAAAACGGTTGTAACGTTTTTTGTTCTTACAAGTCCAGCTTCAAGCATTGCAAAGCCTGGGACCATTAAAATAATTAAACTAAATGCAAAAAGTATAAAAAAAGTATCAACTACCCATGCAAAATCAGACATGGTTTATTCCTTTAAATTGCATCTTCGTCTTCTTCACCGGTTCTTATTCTTATTGCTTTTTCAACGGGTAAAATAAAAATTTTACCATCTCCAATTTTTCCTGTTCTTGCAGACTGAATGATTGCTTCGATTACTTTTTCTACTTCCTTTTCTTTGACTACTATTTCAATTTTTAATTTTGGCAAAAAGTCCACTACATATTCAGCACCTCTATAAAGTTCTGTGTGACCTTGTTGGCGACCATGACCTTTTACTTCACTTACCGTAATTCCACTAATTCCAATTTCAAATAAAGCCTCTTTTACATCTTCAAGTTTAAATGGTTTGATAATTGCTTCAATTTTTTTCATTGTCTCTCCTTAGTTTTTGTAATTATAATAGTAGTTAAAATTATAAAAAAAGTTTGAAAGTAAGTTGATTAATTTTTAAACATTTTAGAAAAAGAAAAAGCCAAGGAGTAATTAGACCTTGTTAGATTAGTTTTATTTTTTTTATAAGTTCTTTTGCTTTTTTAAGAGCTGTTTTTGCATCTTTATCACTTACTAACAGCACTCCCATTCTGCGCCCTGGATGAGCCTCTGGTTTTCCAAATACAATAAAGCGACTATTTTGACTAAATACCTCATCTTCAATCTCAAATGTTGGAGTGAAGGTTTTTTTATCGGCTTTAAACGCAGCAGAGGCTCCTGGGGTTAAAAATTCAAATCCAAGAGGAAGATTAAGCACTGCTCTTATATGAAGCGCAAATTCGCTTTGGCTTTGGGTAATTAAAGTTACAAGTCCCGTATCGTGAGGACGAGGGCTCACTTCACTAAAATATACTTCATCTCCTTTTACAAATAGCTCAACTCCAAAAATTCCTCTACCTCCAAGACCTTCTACTATTTTACGGGCAATTTCCTGAGCTTTTTTTAAAGCGATTTTGCTCATTTCCATCTCTTGCCATGAGAAAATATAATCTCCCTTGCTTTGAATATGACCAATTGGTGGACAAAATACTATTTCTTTATCGTTTTTTGCAGTTAAAAGCGTAATTTCATAATCAAAATCTATAAATTCTTCAACAATCAGTTCATCCGCGCTTCCTCTTGCATCTGCTTTTGCAAATTCCCAAGCTGCAATAATTTCCTCAGGGGATTTTACAATGCTTTGTCCATGTCCAGATGAACTCATAATAGGTTTTACAACAACAGGATATCCTAGCTCATCACACGCTTTTTTTAAATCTTCATAAGTTGATACGAATTTGTATTTTGAAGTTTTAAGTCCAAGTATTTCGGCTGCAAATACACGGATATTTTTTCTGTTCATTGTTTTATTTACCGCTTCTGCATTTGGTATGATATGAATTCCTTCACTCTCTGCTTCAAAAAGGGCTTCTATATTTATAGCTTCAATTTCAGGTAGGACAAAATCAGGCTTTTCGCGTCTTATAACATCAAGTACTTGGTCTTTATTTTTCATATCAATAATATATGATTTTTGAGCAACAAGCATTGCAGGGGCATTTGGGTATCTATCAACGGCTATTACTTCACACCCTAAACGATTTGCTTCAATTGCAACTTCTTTTCCAAGTTCACCTGAACCAAGCAGCATAATTTTTATTGAGTTTGACTTTAAAGGGGTTGTTAGTTTCATTTTTTTCTCCTTAGTTTTGATATAAGTCAAAAAAAAGTTATTTAGCTTCTGCTATTATACCAAACAAAAAAAGGAGAAAAATGAGGCTTAATGAATTAAAAATTGGAGAGAGTGGAATAATAAAAAAAATTTACGCAAAAGAGCCTTTAAAATCAAAGCTTCTTTCAATGGGTATTACAAGGGGTGAGAAAATAAAGGTTTTAAAACACACTTTGGCAAAAAATACATTTGATATAGAAGTAGGCAATTCAAATATTGCTCTAAGAGAAGAAGAAGCTAAGCAGATTGAAGTAGAAAAAATGTAAGGAGAAGCAATGAAAGAGATTAAAGTAGCGTTAGTTGGTCAGCCAAATGTTGGTAAGAGTCATCTTATAAACTCAATTTCTGGTGCGACTTTACATGTTGGAAATTTTAGCGGAGTAACGGTTGAGAAGAAAGAAGTTGAGTTTGAAAGAGAGGGTATTAAATTAAGGTTAATAGATTTGCCAGGTACTTACTCTTTGCATCCTTATACTCCTGAGGAGAGAGTAACAAAGGAGTTTTTATTAAAAGAAGAGTATGATTTGATTTTAAATGTAGTTGATTCAAATCAGCTTGAAAAAAATTTGGCTTTTACTTGGCAAATTGCAGATATTGGCAAGCCAATGGTTGTTGCTTTTAATATGTATGATGAATACTCAAAGCAAGGCGGTGAAATAGATACGGATAAATTTTTTAAACTCACAAACATTAGAGCCGAGAATGTATCCGCAAAAGAGAAATTTGGGCTTGAAAGGCTTTTTAGTAAAGTTATTAAAACATATGAAGAGAAAAATACTCCAAGAGTTTATTATTCTGAAATTGTGGAAGAAGAGATTGAAAATTTAAAAGAAAAAATAAAGGAGTGTAAATTCTCTAAAAGATTTGTAGCAATTCGTCTCATAGAAGACGATGAGGATATTTATAAGATTATTCATGAAAAGCCTTGGTATAGTGAGCTGCTTGATGTTTTAAAAGCGGCAAAAGAGAGACTTAGAGTTGAATATGACGAAGAAGATACCAAAACTATTATGTTTGAAGAGAGGTTTGCTTTAAGCAAAGGAGTTGTAACTCAAATTGCAAAAAAAGCAAGAAAAGAGACACTCACTGAAAAAATAGATAAAATCTTAATTCATCCAATCTTAGGACTTCCTATATTTTTATTTATTATGTGGGCTATTTTTCAAGCAACTTTTAGCTTAGGAAGTATTCCAATGGACTGGATTGATGCAAGTTTTGGGGCGTTTGGAGAGTGGGTAGGGGGATTGTTGCCTGATGGATTTATAAAAGATGCTATTGTGAATGGTGTTATTCCGGCAATTGGTGCGGTTGTTATGTTTTTGCCAAACATCTTAATTTTATATCTTGGAATAAATTTAATGGAGCAAACCGGGTATATGGCAAGAGCTGCTTATGTGATGGACGGGGTATTAAAGAGATTTGGGCTTCAAGGAAGGTCGTTTATTCCGCTTGTAAGCGGGTTTGGGTGTAGTGTGCCGGCATATATGGCGGCAAGAACTCTTAAAAATCCAAAAGATAGACTTATAACTATGCTAATTATTGGATTTATGAGCTGTGGTGCAAGACTTCCTGTTTATGTGTTGTTTGTAAGTGCCTTTTTTGCTCCTGAAATTCAGGGAAATGTTTTGTTTGCCATATATATCGGCGGAGCGTTAACGGGGCTGATTGTAGCTAAAATTTTAAGGGCTGTTTTGTTTAAAGGTGAACCGGAGCCTTTTGTAATGGAACTTCCAAAATACAGATTTCCAAAAATTAAAGCCATTCTTTTTGATTTATGGATTAAAACAAAAATGTATCTTAAAAAAGCTGGGACATTTATTGCGGCTGCGAGTTTGATTATCTGGTTTTTAAGCTCATATCCTGCACATGAAAAAGAGCTTCAAAATATCCCGGGTAGTGAAAAGCAGGCATATATTCTTGAACATTCATATTTGGCAGATATTGGAAAAGCGATAAATCCAATATTTGAGCCTCTTGGATTTACCTGGAAAGAGACCGTATCCATAATAGCGGGACTTGCTGCAAAAGAGGTGGTTGTTTCAACTATGGCGGTTCTTTATCATACTCCTGATAGTGATGAGACAAGCAAGGAGCTAGTTGAAACTATTAGAAAGAATATTTCTTTTCCAACGGCTGTTGCGATTATTTTAATAATTATGTTTTATTCACCTTGTCTTGCGGCTATGGGGACGTTTTGGGCAGAAGTGCCTCAGTGGAAGTGGCGACTTTTTTATACAATTTATCCAAATGTTTTAGCTTATTTAATGGCATTAATAGGGTATAATATTGCATTACTATTTTCTTAGGAGATGAGATGAGAATTTTGTTTCTTGGGATTTTTTTGCTTTTTTTAGGATGTATGCAAGAAGAGTATAACATCCAAAAACCTTTTATAAAACAAAAAGAAGTTAGTGTAGTCCCTTTTGTAAATTTTACTCAAACCCCTCTTGCTGGATATAGAGTAGCTGGGATATTAGAGGGGGTATTGCGCTCAAAAGGGTATAAAATTAAAAATTCTCTTTTCTCTTTTAAAGAGGATGAGTATGGGATAGAGGATATTAATAAAATGATTCAAAAAGCTAAGGGAGATTTGGTAATTACTGGATATGTAAATGAATTTAGGTATAAAACTGGGATTGATGGAGAACCTGCTGTTAGTGTTACTATAAAAGTGTTTTCTAAAAATCTTGGTAAGTACATTTATACTTCTTCTTTTTCGTTAGTTGGAGATACTTATAACTCTCTTGGAGTATTAACTCAAATGGGATTTAATGAAATTATAAAATGAAATTAGAATTTACAAAAAATAAATATTTTGAGACTTTTATTATTTTTATGATAGTTTTTTTGTTAAATTACTTTTTTGATAGGGAACATCTTTTATACCCAGATAGTTTTGTAAACCCCTATATGTATGTCTTTGTTGCAGTTTCTTTATTTTATTCTCTTTTGGCATCAATTTTTTATTTTGTTTTGTATTTTGGGGCTGAGTATATAATTTATCACAAAATTAATTGGCCAATTTTATTTGAGATGTTTTTGCTTATGATAATTATGGGAGAGTTTACTATTTATTGGAATAATAAACTCTCAAAGTATAAAGAGCAAAACGATTATTTAAAGAATAGACTTGAAGAGGTGGGAAATGCTTATTATCTTTTAAAAATTTCTCATGATGAACTTGAAAAAAACTACATTTTAAAGCCATTTAGTATAAGAGAAGTATTAAGGGAAGTTAAAGAACTTGCTTATAAATCAATTGAAGAGAGTTTTTCACTTTTGACTACTTTGATTAAAAATCTCTTTAAGCTTGAAAAAGGTGGACTTTTTACTTATGAGGATGGAGTTTTTTATCCAAAGGCTATGATTGGGGATTTTGATAAACTTGATACTAACGATCCTTTGGTGGTTGATGCTGTTAATTATCATCAGATTGCTTTTGTTGGAAATTTAAGGGAGAAAAAGAGTAAATATTTAGCAGTTATTCCAATTGTTTCTTTAAATGATGAGGTAAAAGGAATTTTTGTAATTGAGCAAATTCCTTTTTTTAATCTCTCAAAAGATACTCTTTTGATTATTTCGCTTTTCCTTAGCTATTTTGTAAATTTAATTGAGGGGATTGAAGAGTTTAAAGGTATTATGAAAATTGACCCATTTATTGCAAGAGAGATTAAGACTCTAAGACATATTTTTAGAAAATATAAAGTTGAGAGTTATCTTGTAATTTTCCATATCAAAAGTGATATTCAAAAAGCTCATATTCAAAAGTATATAAGAGGAAGTGATATTGTGTTTGAGTATAAAGATAAGTTTTGTGTGATTTTACCATTTACTTCGTCTCTTGGAGTTAGTAAGTTTGTTGAGAGAATGACAAAAGAGATGGAGTTAAGTTATACTATTGTTGACTTATCAAAGACTGATTTAAAAGAGATTCAAGAGTTGTTGGATAAAGTTTAATGGAGAAAAAAGTGGGTGCTAAGCTTTGGTATTATGCTTTTTTAGATATTTCTGGGCTTAGTTTACTTTTGTATAATGATAATTTAGCTACATTTTTAGCTTTTTTAACTCTTCATCTTTTTGCTTCTGTTGGTATTTCGTTTTTAGTTTATCTTGGACTTCCAAGTAAATATAAAGAACCAAAGATTTATGTTTTGACTTTTTTGTTTTTGTTTATCTTTTTTATTCCGATAGTTTCATATGTTGGATTTTTTTTGTATGTTACTTTTTTTAAGAAGGTTGTAAAAGAGGAAGATTTTAAACCTTTGTATTTGGATTTTAAGAAGCTTTTTTTGATTGATGAGGTGCAATTTGTAAGGAGAATGTTTGGAGAGGGTGGGGTTGTTATGTATATTAAAAATAGAAATTTAAATCCAGATCTTAGATTAAAAGCTTTTTTGATAATTGCTGAGAATATCTCTCCTCAAACTATTAAACTTTTAAAACTTGGATTATCTGATACGGTAGATGAGATTAGGCTTCTTAGCTTTTCTATTTTATCAAGGCTTGAAAAGAAGTTAAATGATGAGATTTACAAACTTGAACAAGAAGGAGTTGAAAAAAATAGGTTAAAAATTGCAAAGCTTTATTGGGAGTTTATATATTTAAATTTAGCAGATGAGATTTTTCAAAAAATTATTATTAAAAGAATTTTAGAGCTTTTAGAAGGACTTGATAGTAAAGAAGCTAAAATGCTTTATTTAAAAATCTATCTTTTAGAGAAAAATTTTGATAAAATAAGAGAAATTTTATCTACGATGGAAGAAAATGAAGAGACTGCTCCATATTTTATGGAGATAGCGTATTATGATAGAGATTTTGATAGAATAAAAGAGCTTATGAAAAAGTATCCTTCCATTAGATTTGTTCCAAAATTTTATCCAATATATAGGTTGTGGTGTGAAAATTGTTAGAGATGGTGATTATGATATTTTGCTAATAGCGGAGGGGACTTACCCTTACATAAGAGGTGGAGTTTCAAGTTGGATTCACCAACTTATTAACGGGTTGCCTGAATTTAACTTTGGGATAGTTTTTCTTGGGTCACGACCTGAGGATTATGGAAAGATGCGGTATGAGTTGCCTAAGAATTTAACTTATCTTTATGTAGATTATCTCTTTAAAGATAGCGAAAAGCCCCCACCTCATTATATTCCAAGGTATGAAGGTTTTAAAGCAGTTAGAGATTTGCATGAGTGGTTTAGGAGTGGAAGTTTTGATATTCCAGATAGTGTAAAATCACTTGATTTTTACAATAAGGTAGTGCCTTTTGAGAATTTTTTGTATTCGGAATCTTCTTGGGATTATATTCAAGAAGAGTATACAAGAAATTGTCCAGATTCTCCTTTTATTGACTATTTTTGGTCAGTTAGAAATATGCACACTCCAATTTGGAGGGTTGTTAGCGTTGCGAATAATGTAAAAAAACCCAAAATTATCCACTCCCCTTCAACTGGATATGCTGGATTTTTGGGAGCTTTGTTGCATTTTCATTATCATTTGCCTTTTATTTTAACAGAACATGGGATTTATGTAAGAGAGAGAAAAATTGATATGCTAAATGCTACTTGGTTAAAAGATAATAAAACGATTTTTCAAAAAAAGCTTGGAGAACTTGCTTATGCTAAGCAGATGTGGATTAGATTTTTTGAGAGTTTGGGGCGTATTACTTATGAGGCAGCAAATCCTATTATTTCTTTGTTTGAAGGGGCGAGGAAAATTCAGATAAAATATGGTGCAAGACCAGAGAGGACACGGGTTATTCCAAACGGAGTTGATATTGAGAGGCTTGCAAAAGTAAGAAAGCCTGAAATTCCAAAAGTTGTAACGCTTATTGGGCGGGTTGTGCCAATTAAGGATATAAAAACTTTTATTAAAGCTATGAAAATTGCAGTTGATGCAATGCCAGAAGTTGAGGGATGGATAGTAGGTCCTGAGGATGAAGATCCAAATTATGCAAAAGAGTGTCATATTTTGGTAGAGTCTCTTGGACTTCAAGATAAGGTAAAATTTCTTGGATTTCAAAATATTATGGACATTATGCCAAAGACTGGAATTTTGACTTTAACTTCCATTAGTGAAGGAATGCCTCTTACTGTAATTGAAGGGTTTGCGGCTGGGCTTCCTTGCGTTGCGACTGATGTTGGGAGTTGTAGAGATTTGATTGAGGGTGGGAGTGAAGAGGATAAAAAGCTTGGAAGAGCTGGATTTGTTGTGCCAATTGCAAATCCAGGAGCTGCGGCTGAGGGGTATATTAAGCTTTTGAGCGATGAAGCAACTTATAGAAAATGTCAAAATACCGCAATAAAAAGAGTTGAGACTTATTATACAAAGGAGCAATTTTTAAATAGTTATAGGGAGCTTTATAATCAGTTTTTAGAGGAGATTAGGGAAGGTAAATGGCAGGTATAGGTTTTGAGATTCGTAAAATTTTAAAAGAGAGGACTATTTTTTCGGTTATTAAGGCTTTTTCTTATGCTGGGGTTGTAAGCTCTGGTCCTTGGATTATTTCTATGATGAGTATCTTTGTTGCCGGTTATATTGCAAATAATATTTTTCATTATTCGCGAGATGTTGTTAAGTTTACTATTATGGTAACTTATTTGATTGCGTTTAGTCTTATCTTTTCTGGATTTTTCCAGCTCTCTTTTACTCGCTATGTTAGTGATTTGATTTTTATGGGTAAAAAAAACGAAGTTTTATCAAATACCATTGGAGTTATTATTTTCAATTTAGTGACTGGATTTATTTTTATATTACCTTTTACAATTTCTTTGTTTGAGGCTACTAAAAGTTTTTTAACTGCTTTTTCGTTTCTTAATACTTTTTTAGTGCTTGATGTTTTATGGATTGTAAATGTCGTTTTAACAGGGCTAAAAAGATATAAATATATTACTTATTCGTTTTTATTTTCATATCTTTTGATGGTAGTTTTGATTTATTTTTTAGGAGATAGAGGGATTGATTTTTTTATTTTTTCGTTTTTTGTTGGGCAAGCGGTTTTGCTTTTTTTGCTTATGGGGCTTTTGTTTTATGAATTTGAGTCAGATAAGTTAGTTAGATTTGATTTTTTAAGGACAAAGTATAAAGATTTGATAATTATTGGGTTTTTGTTAAATCTTAGTATTTGGATTGATAAGTTTTTGTTTTGGTTTAACCCATCAACAAGTGAGAAAGTTGCTGGATTTTTGAGGTATTCTCCAATTTATGATTATCCAATATTTTTAGCTTATCTCTCAATTGCTCCTGCTATGGCTATGTTTTTATTAAGGATTGAGACTGATTTTGCTTTATATTATGATAAATATTTCTCAGCTGCAAGAGAAGGTGGAACATTAAAAGAGCTTTATTTGTATGCAAATGATATGAAAAATGCAGCAAGAGTTGGGCTTGCTGAGATTTTAAGGGTTCAGTTATCGTTTTTAGCAATTTTAGTTATGTTTGATAAGCCAATTTTTAAGTTTTTTAAGATTCCATTAGTTTATATTCCTCTTTTTATGATAGATTTGGTTGGAACTACTTTGCAAGTTTTTTTTATGGCAATTTTAACAATTTTATTTTATCTTGATAAAAGAAGAGATGTTATGAAACTTGTAGTTTTGCTTTTTGTTGCAAATTTCTCTTTTACAATTATTACTCAAATGCTTGGACCATATTTTTATGGATATGGATTTGCTTTGGCTTATTTTTTGGTATCATTGCTTGGATTATTTTATCTAAATAGAGCTATGAAAAGGTTACATTATGAGACTTTTATGCTTCTTTAATCTGTTTGTATCGTTTTTGTTTGCCCTAAGTGTTGGGTTTAATTATTCATATGATGTTCCAAGAGAGGCTTTTTATACATATGATTGGCTTGTTATTAATGATGATGTAAAAAGAATTTATCCTACTACTTCAAAACTTATAGGGTATGTTGATGTTGGGGAGCAAGATAGTAAAGAGGGTATAAAAAAGAGTTGGATTATTGGTGAGAATAAGAGATGGCATAGCTATGTAATGGATATTAGAAATAAAGAGTATCAAGACTATTTAATTAAAAAAATGAAGAAAATGAGCTATAACTTTGATGGATTTTTCTTTGATACTTTGGATAGTTATGAACTTACAAATGTAGATAAAACCTCTTACAAAAAAGCATTGATTAAGTTTTTTAAGAGGGTTAAGAAAATCTTTAAGGGAAAAATTTTAATTTATAATAGAGGGTTTGATATTGCAAAAGTGGTTAAGCCAACTGCTGTTGTAGCTGAAAATTTATTTGAAGTTGATGGGAAACCTTTGAGTGAGAGTGAGAAAAGATGGATTATTGAAAAACTTAATGAAGTGAAAAAAGATGGAATTATTCCAATTGGGATAGAGTATGTAACTCCTTATAATCAAAAAGACGCAATAAAAATAGCCAAAAAGATAAGAGAACTTGGGTTTTTGCCTTATGTTGGGGATATTAATTTAAAAGCGGTTGGAGTTAGTAATACTTATCTTATTCCAAGAAAGATTTTAATTGTTTATGATGAAGAAGCTCACAAAGAAGACTCTTTGGCTCATACTATGGTCTCTATGCCTCTTGAATTTTTTGGGTATGTTCCAAAGCTTGTCTCTTATAAGCATCTTCCAAAAGATACATCCATTTATCAAGCGATAATTGTTGTTTTGGAAAGTGGGAAAAGTTTTAATAATTTAGCTCCTTGGTATAAGGAACAGATTAAAAAAGGTAAAAAAATTTTGTTTTTAGGAGATTTTGGACTTGATGATTTGAGTTTTCTTGGGATTGAGACTTTTGTTGGAGATAAAAAGTGTAAGTTAGAGAGCAAAAAAATTAATCCATTTGAAGCTAATTTTGTTCCAACTTCAATCTATTATTATCCAAAAGATGCAAAGAATTTAATTACTTATAAATGTGGTGAGTATAAAAATGTAATTGCAGCTAAAACTAAATGGGGAGGATATTTTGTTAATCCTTTTGTTGAGTTTGGAGATTATATTTTGTGGAGGGTAAATCCTTTTGACTTTATTCCATATGTTTTGGATTTGCCAAGAGAGCCACTTCCAGATTATACCACAGAAAATGGAGGGAGAATTTGGTATTCTCATCTTGATGGAGATGGTTTTTTTAATATGCATGTGGGATATAATAAATTCTCAGCAGAAGTTGTTTATGAAAAAATTTTTAAAAAATATAATAAACCTTTTTCTGCTTCTATAATTGTTGGAACTTTTTTAAAAAATGGTCCATATCCTTTGCTAGTTGATAAAGGAAAAAAAGTTTTAAAAAAAATTTATAAATTAAAAAATGTAGAACCGGCAACTCATACATTTTCTCATCCATTTGATTGGCAAACGCATCCAATCCCTCACTTACCTATTAAGGGATATAAATTCTCTTTTTATCAAGAAGTTGTTGGAGCTGCTAAGATTTTAGAGAAGTGGATTAATAAACCAGTTAAGGATGTGTTTTGGAGTGGAAATTGTAACCCATCAAAAGATGTTTTAAAACTTGCGTATGAAAATGGTATTTTTAATATGAATGGAAAAGATACTTATATTACTTATGATAAAAAATTTTTAATGTTAATAGCTCCACTTGGAATATGGAAGGGGGATTATTTTCAAATATATGGTCAAATTGCGAATGAAGAAATTTTTACTGATTTGTGGAAGAATAAAGCTGGATATGTAAAAGCAATTCAGACAATGAAACTAACAGATGATAAGTATAGATTAAAACCTATTGATGTCTATTTTCACTATTATATTGGTTCAACTGATATTTCACTTTGGAGTTTAAAAAAGGTTTTGAAATATTCTCTCTCTCAAAAGATTGTGCCAATGTTTGCAAGTGATTTTATAAAAGTTGTTTTGGATTTTGAAAATTCAGTAATGATAAGAGGTTTAGATGGTGAATATTATTTTAGAAACGATAGTAATCTTAGAACTTTAAAGATAAAAGGAAAGGTTAATATTGATATGGTAAAAAGCCAAGGAGTTATTGGATATGATTATTTAAAAGGATATACTTATATTTGGCTTGATAACTCTACTTTACATAAAATTGTTTTTGGTAGAAGTAAAAAGCCTTATTTAATTTTTGCAAATAAGAGATTGTTGAAAAAAAGAGGAAATGAGTATATATTTGATAATAGGTTTGGGAGACTAAAAATTAAGTTTCATTTGCAAAAAAAGTGTAAAATTTCTAAAAAACATTTTAAAGTAAAGGTCATTTGCAAATGAGACTTCCCAGAAGATAAGCAGTTTTTAAATTTAAAAGAAGTTATTGTCTTTTTTTTGCTATTTATTATTTTATTTGTAAGTTTTTATCCTAGGAATATCTTAAAAGATATAGTATTAAAAAGCAATAGCGAGGCTTCAATTGGATATCTTCAAAATTTAGTAGGAGATTACAAAAATGATAAAACTTTTAAGCTTATTTTATTAAATAAATATATAGAAGTTGGCTTTTATGATAAGGCTCTTAGGTTTTTAAAAAAAATAAATTCTCCTTATCTTAGGCTTTACTATAAGTATTTGATTTATAAAAGATTATACTTTGCTTCAAAATATAAAAAAAAATTAAAAAAAAAGCTTCATACTCTACTTTTAGAGCTTTATTATATATCTTATTATTTTGTTCTACACCCTCCCACGAGAGAAGATAGAAAGTTTTATGAAAAAGAAATTGAGCCTAGGAAATGGTTTAAGTTTATTTTTAAAGAAGCGATTGAATTTGGATTTTTTGATATTGCAAAAAAGAATTTAAAATATGTGGATGATTTAAAGTTGAAAATAGAGTTTAGCTTAGAGTTTAAAGAGTATAAAAAAAGTTTTGAATATATGGTGATTTATTTATCAAATCATTTTAATGAGAAGTATTTAGTAGAGTTAATCTCTCTTGCTTATTATTTTCAAAATCAACCTATACCAGAGGATGAGAAGAAGTATTATTTTAAGATGGCATATGTTTTTGCTAAAAAATACTATAAAAAAATAAAAACAAAAAGAGGATATGAAGCAATTTTGAGTATTGGACTTAAATTTAAAGATAAAGAGCTTGTAAAATATGCACTCCCTAAGGTTAATAATATAAATCTTTTAATTCAAGCTTATTCGTTTTTAAAAGATTATTTAAAGGCAGCTGAGTATGCGATGAAAAAAGGTGATTGTTTAATGGCTGGTTATATGTTTAATAATGGAGGTTATTTAGAAAAAGCTCTTAAATGTTTTTTAAAAGCTGGAATTAATGAAAAGACTGAATCAATTATTCTTTATCTTGCTCATAGATTAAGAAAGTATGATTTAGTGTTAAGAATTATGAAAGAGAAAATTTTAAGAGGAGATTATAAAAAGTTGTCTGTGCTTACTTATGCATTTTTAAATAGTTTAAAATTTGAAGAAGCTGAGAGATTTTATTGGAAAATGTATAGAAAGACCCATAATGATATTTTTTTACACCAGCTTTTTGTAATTTATTATAATTTAGGAGAAATTGATAAATTAAAAAAGCTTGCCTTTGTTTTTAAAAGCCTTGATTTAAATGAAGCTATCTATTTTAGTGATATTTTTATTTCAGATAGGAGTTATAAAAAAGCACTTTTAATTATGAAAAAGTCAAAAACAAAGAATCTTTTTTATTATGAGAGAATGTATTTTTTAGCGGCTCAATTAAATGATAAAAAATTAGAGGAGTTTTATCTTAAAAAGATTTTAGCTTTTAAAAAAGATGCAATTTATATTGGAGAACTTTTTAAACTCTATAAAGCTGATAATCCAAAAAAAGCCTTTGAGTTTTTGAAGAAAAATTATATTCCAAGTGAATATTTGCTTTATTTGTTGTTTGATGTTGCATTTGAGCTTGGGGAGTATAATTTTATTGTAAGCTTTAATCCTCGTCTTAAAAAATTGCCTGAATTTTATTATACTTATTTAATTAAAACTTACACGGCTCTTGGTAGAATTGATAAAATTAAAGAAATTTATGAGAAGATTTTTTTTGAGTATCCATCTTTGAGAGATGACTTTTTTTGGTTTTTAATCTCTCATAAAGATAAGGATATAAGAAAATATTTAAAATTTATTAAAAATCCTCAAATTCTCTATCAAGCATATTTGCTTCTTGGAGATAAAAAAAGAGCGCTTGGTATTTTAAAAAAGCTTGCAAAAAGTGGAGATATTGAATTGTTAATTAACTACTTTTACTCTACTGACTCTAAGAAAGAAAAGTATTGGGCTTATAGGCTAATTGATGAAAAAATTCAGCAAAACCCAAAACTTTTATTTAATAAAGATATTTTGGATTTTTATTTTTGGGCTTCTTTGATGTATAAATCAAGTTATGAGATACGAAAGCTTTTAAAGTTTATTAAAGAGCATAAACTTGGATATAAGTACTATCTTTGCATTTATTATGATTATTTTAATATGTTTGATGCTATGAAGTTTAAGTGTAGGAGAGTTAATTGAGATTTATTATCTTTTTAATGGGAGTTTTTCTTTGGGGGGGGTATTATTCAATTGAGATTTATAGGGGAGATGGCATTTCTGCTATGAAGCTTTTGAATCATTTGGGAGGGATAAAGAGAAGATTTTGTTTTATTTATCCTTTGGGAGGAGAGGTTAGTGTTAGGTGTTTGGTATCTAAGAGTAAGAAGAGTTTAGAGATTAAAGATTTTAAAGGAAAAGTTGTAAAAGATGATTTTTTTAAGGTAAGAGAGTTTATAAATTTAACTCCAAGGGCTTATTTGATATTAAAGGATAGTTTTTATAAAAGCGTGCCATTTGATGTGAGGGTTGATTTTTATTTAAATGCTAAGAGTGATGAATTGTATTATCTAACAGGAGTTATGAGTGGCTATCAAAAAGTTCAAGCTTATGCAATTATGCAAGATTATAAAAGAGCAGAAGATGCTCTTTTTAATTTAAAACAAATTAATGCCCTCTCTTATGCTAGTTATTATGACTTTTTTACTAAAACTGGCAATAGTTTTTTTACCTCTCTTGAATATCAAAAAGATTATACCCTTCTTTTTAATTTGAAGTATAAAAAGACTTCTTATACTTTTTTTAATATAAACTCTTTAATTGATGCTTTACTTATTCAAAAAAGTATTTATCCTTATGAGATTTTAATAGGTGGAGTTAAGGATAGTAAGAGTGATTTTGTAGTAGGAATAAAGAGAAATTTTACTTTTCCTTTGTTTACTTCAACTCTTCTTATTGCAAAGTCTTATCCTAATAGGTTTTCGCTTTTAGATAAAAAGTATATTACAAAACAAGATTTAATCTCTTTAAATTCAACTTACAAAAGAGGAAGAAATACTTTTAATATTTTAGCTTCTCTTGCTAACAATAAGTTAAGTTTTCACCGTTTTTTTAGCTATAAAGTAGAATCAAATCTTCAACATCAAGCTCATTATAATCTTTTTTATACTCTCTCTTTAAAAAGGGAAGGTTATTCAAATTATTTACAAACTTATAATGAAATAAGTTTAGGGTTTTTATATGGAATTATGGATAATAAGAGCAAGAAGCTAAAAGGTTTTATTAATCCATCAGTTGTGTATAATGATATTGGAGGGGTTGGATGGGGGATGATTTTTGGAGTTGAGAGAAGAGTTATAAAAGCTGATGAGCTTAGGTTTAAAATTATCTTAAATAATTCATCCAAGGGTTTTGAACTCTCTTATATTTATTACTTTTAGTCTAAATTTTTTGCGATATTTAATATTTCCAATTTTTGGGAGTTTTTATTTTGTTTGTTTAAACTAATTTTAAAATTTTGACTTTTATCAAAACTTTTTTAAGGTTTATTATGATATTATTCGCTATCTACAAAATACTACTTTTTACTTTCAAAGGAGATGAATGTATCCAGGAATTACTGTTATTAAAAGAGATGGAAGAAAAGAGCCTCTTGATATTACAAAAATTAGAAAATATACAAAAGCTGCTTGTGAAGGACTTAGTGGAGTTGATTATAGTGAGCTTGAACTTGATGCCCATTTGCAGTTTAGGGATGGAATTACCACGGCTGAGATTCAAGAGACTTTGATTAAGACTGCTGTTGATAAGATTGATGTTGATAGACCAAACTGGAATTTTGTAGCCGCAAGGCTTTTTTTGTATGATTTGTATCATAGAGTAAATGGATTTAATGGATATTCACATTTAAGAGATTATTTTAAAAGAGGTGAAAAAGAGGGGAGGATTTTACCAGGACTTAAAGAAAAATATAATTTAGATGAGCTTAATGATTATATTAAGCCAAAGAGGGATTTGCAATTTACTTATCTTGGGATAAAAACCCTTTATGATAGGTATATTTTAAAAGACAAGGAGAACAATCCAATAGAACTTCCTCAGCATCTTTTTATGGGGGTTGCTATGTTTTTGGCTCAAAATGAAACAAACCCAGATAGTATCCCAGAAGAAGATAGAGATAAAGTTAATTTAAATGATCCAAAATCAATAAGAGGGTATTGGGCTAAGAAGTTTTATGATGTGATAAGCAAATTTGAAGTAATGGTAGCAACCCCAACTCTTAGCAATGCAAGGACTACTCGTCATCAGCTTAGCAGTTGCTATCTTGGATCGTGTCCGGATAATATTGAAGGAATTTTCGACTCATACAAAGAGATGGCGCTTTTGTCCAAATTTGGAGGCGGAATTGGATGGGACTTTTCTAAAATAAGGGCACTTGGAAGCTTTATTGACAATCACAAAAACGCAGCTGGTGGAGTAATTCCTTGGCTAAAAATCACAAACGATATTGCAATTGCGGTTGACCAGCTTGGAACAAGAAAAGGGGCTATTGCTGTATATTTAGAGCCTTGGCATATGGATATACTTGATTTTCTTGATTTAAAGAAAAACAGCGGAGAAGAGAGACGCCGTGCTCATGATTTGTTTCCAGCTCTTTGGATACCGGATTTATTTATGAAAAGAGTTGTAGATGATGAGCTTTGGACTCTTTTTGACCCTTATGATGTGCCAGATTTAACGGAAGTTTATGGGGAAGAGTTTGAAAAAAGATTTATTGAGTATGAAAATGACCCTTCTATTCCAAAAAGGAAAATTAAAGCAAAGGATTTATGGAAAAAGATTTTAGTAGAGTATTATGAAACTGGCAATCCTTTTCTTTGTTTTAAAGATGAAGCAAACAGAAGAAATCAGAATTCTCACTCAGGAATTATAAGAAGCTCAAATTTATGCACAGAAATTTTTCAAAATACTCAGCCAAATCATTACAAAATAAAAGTTACTTTTGAAGATGAGAGTGAAGCGTTTTATGAAGAGGAAGAAGATGTTAAGGTATCGCTTGGAGATGTTGAGGTTGTGGTTAAGGGTAAAAAGCTAACATCTCTTCACTCAATTGATAATAAAAAAGTTTATATGGTTGAAAAAGTTCCAATAGAGGGTAAAACCGCCGTTTGTAACCTTGCAAGTTTAAATTTAGCTAAGGTAAATACCCCTAAAAAGATTAAAGAAGTTGTGCCAATTGCAATAAGAATGCTTGATAATGTGATTGATTTAAATTACTATCCGGTAAAAAAAACAAAAGATACTAACCTAAAAAACAGAGCCATTGGGCTTGGGGCTATGGGTGAAGCTGAGCTTATTGCTACAAAACAGATTGAGTGGGGGAGTGATGAGCATTTAAGACTTATTGATGAAATGTTTGAGGGGATAAGTTATGAGGCAATAAATGCAAGTTGCAAGCTTGCAGAGGAAAAAGGAGTTTATCCAGAGTTTGAAGGTAGTAGATGGAGTAAGGGGATTTTGCCAATAGATACTGCAAATAAAGAGGCACAAAATCTGGTAAAAAGAGAGTTTAAATATGATTGGGAGAAATTAAGAGAGAAAGTAAAAAAAGGAATAAGAAACGGATATTTAATGGCAATTGCGCCAACTTCTTCAATTTCAATTCTAACTGGTACAACCCAGGCAATTGAGCCAGTTTATAAAAGAAAGTGGTATGAAGAAAATCTAAGCGGTCTTATTCCAGTGGTTGTGCCAAAACTTGATGCTAATAGTTGGAGATTTTATATTCCAGCCTATGAGCTTGACCAGAGGATTTTGGTAAAAGCGGCTGCTATTAGACAAAAATGGATTGACCAAGGACAGAGTCTAAATATTTTTATCTCACCGGATAAAGCAAGCGGAAGGTATCTAAATGATATTTATATGCTTGGATGGAAACTTGGACTTAAATCATTTTATTATCTAAGAAGTAAATCACCAGAAGTTGAAGAGGTAATGGATAGAAGTTTTGAGTGTGTTGGATGTCAATAAAAAGGAGGAAAAATGCAAGTAAAAAAACTTTACAATTACAACTGCCCTATGCACAAAGGTAGCACGACTTCAATAATAAACGGATGCACAGAAGGGATAATTAATTTAAATAAACTCTCTTATCCTTGGGCTTATAATTTGTGGGAGATGATGCTTGCAAATACTTGGTTTCCAAGGGAAGTTGATTTAACAGATGATGCAAGAGTGTATCGTCAACTTCTTCCAGCGGAAAAAAGAATGTATGATAAGGCACTCTCTCAGCTTATTTTTATGGATTCAATTCAAACAAACAATACCCCAGACCACGTAAATCCTTGGATTACTGCACCTGAGGTTAATATGTGTTTAGTAAGACAAGCATTTGAAGAAGCGCTTCACTCTCAAAGTTATGCGGTAATGGTTGATAGTATCTCACTTAATACTGATGAGATTTATGAGATGTGGAGGAGTGATGAGAATTTGAGAAAGAAAAATGAGTTTATTGGAAATGTTTATGAAGAGTGGGGGATAAAAGCTTTAAATGGAGATGATGAGGCAAAAATTTATATGATTGTTGCAAATCAAGCCTTAGAGGGAATTTATTTTTATAATGGGTTTGCGGCGTTTTATGTGCTTGCAAGAGCTGGTAAGATGATAGGAAGTGCTCAGATGATTAGATTTATTCAAAGAGATGAAGTAACTCATACTTTGCTTTTTGCAAATATCTTTAAAGAGATAAAAAAAGAGTATCCAGAACTTTTTACCTCAAAGGTTATTAGAAATATAAAAGAGATGCTTTATCAAGCGTATGAACTTGAAAGGGATTGGGGATTTTATATTACAAATGATGAAATTCTTGGAATGAGTAAGGAGTTAATTGATAGGTTTACTAAATATTTAGCAAATAAAAGAGCTCAGGCTATGGGACTTGAACTTTTGTTTCCAGAAGTGGGACTTAAAAATCCTATTAGCTGGTTTGATAGTTTTAGCTCATTTAATGAGCAAAAAACAAACTTTTTTGAGGGAAATGTTGTAAATTATAGTAAAGGTAAGCTCAATATTGATGATTTTTAGTTAAAATTGTATTAAAAAGGAGAAGGGATGATTGTAAAGGTTGAAGTAAAGGATGAGAAGGTATTAAAGTTTTTTGATATTTTGAATGCATTAAGGGATGATTTAGTTATTAATTTTAATGCTGAGTATGAAGATGACGCAAAAGAGGTTGAATATGAAGATGAAACAAACGATAGTGAGGATTAAAGCCCCAAATAGAGGGTTTTATCTTATTACGGATAAAATTTTAGAGGCTATAAAGATAGATGATATTCAAATGGGGGTTATGA
>JAMOSZ010000051.1 GCA_027062625.1 Nautiliaceae bacterium | reverse complement strand
ACTTAACCCCATCAACTACTACAACTTTTTCTAAAAACTCCCCAAGGGTTATAAACTTATCTAAAAACTGATTATCTTTTTCTTTTAGCCACTCTCTTATCTGACGCTGGGTGGTAAAGACTTTAAGAGTCATTAGGTTCCTTTTTTCAAATTATACTCTTTTTGCTAAAATTTTAAAAAAGGTATTAAATGGACTTATTTGAAATCATAAATCAACAAACCACCGAAGAATTTAAAAGACTCTATCACGGAAGAGGTGAAAAAACATATCCTTTTTTAACAATAGATAGTATAGGAGATACTCTTTTTATTCAGTTTTATGAAGAAGTTAATGAAAAAAAGTTTATAAAGACATTCAAACAAGCCCCAGATAAATATAAAAACATAATCATAAAAAGACGCTACGCAAATGAAACTTTTGCAATAAGAGGCGATATTCCAGAAAATGCTCTTGCATTAGAAAACGGCATAAAATTTAAGCTAAATTTTTTTAATCAAAACATAGGCTACTTTGGCGATACCAAAAATGTAAGAAGCTATACAGAAAAGATAAGTAAAGATAAAAAAATCTTAAACCTTTTTGCATATACGTGCGGATTTTCTCTTTTTGCAAAAAGAAGCAAAGCAAAAGAGATAATTAATGTAGATATGAATAAAGGAGTTTTAAAAACGGGTCAGCAAAATCACTCAATAAATAACTTAAATACAAAAAATATATCTTTTTGGCCTTATAATATCTTAAAAGCATTTTCAAAATTAAAAAAAGAAGCCCCTTACGATGTTATAATAATAGACCCTCCAACTTTTCAAAAGGGAAGTTTTATAGCAAGCAAGGACTATATAAAAATTATAAAAAATCTCCCTAAACTCTCACATAATTCAACTACACTAATAGCCTGCACAAACGACCCTAAAATAAGTAAAGAAGACTTTATAAAACTCATTGAAGAAAACTCTAATTTTAATTTCAAAGAAGAAATTACTCCACCAAAAGAGTATATAAACTCAACTCTAAAAAGTTTAGTGTTTAGATAAGCCAAAAGGCTTATCTGTTTACACTACACGCACTAGGAGCACCATTTACTCCATAAATTGGCTGAATCATCTCATTCCCAGCAAGGTCTTCTTGATGAACGTAATCAATAAATTTAAGTAGCTCTTTTGCAGCTTTGCTAAACGCTTTTGCACTTTCACTCTCAGGTCTACTTACAACAATTGGCTCACCCTTATCCCCGCCTTCTCTAACTGCTGGTTCAATTGGAATTTTTGCCAAAATTTTTGTGTCATACTCTTTTGCAAGCTTCTCAGCCGCCCCACTTCCAAAAATATCATACTTCTCACCACAATTAGGACAGATAAATCCGCTCATATTTTCAATAACACCAGCAATCGGAATATGAAGCTGCTTAAACATATCCATACTTCTTTTTGCATCATCCACTGCAACTGTTTGAGGAGTTGTAACGGCTACCCCAGCAGTTACCGGAACTTGTTGAGCCATTGTCATTTGAGCGTCACCCGTCCCCGGTGGCATATCAATAACTAAAATATCAAGCTCACCCCAATCAACATCTTCCATAAACTGCTGTAAGGCTTTTACAAGCATAGCACCTCTCCACATTAAAGCCTTACCTTCTGGAAGCAAATTCGCCATTGACATAAATTTAACCCCGTAATTTTCAAAAGGTTTTACTTTATTGCCTACAACTTCTGGTTTTTTATCCTGCATTCCAAGCATTCTAGATACATTTGGACCGTAAATATCCCCATCAAGTATCCCTACCTTTTTACCTTCTTTACTAAGTGCAAGAGCTAAATTAACAGCGGTTGTTGATTTACCAACCCCACCTTTACCAGAAGATACCATTATAAAATCTTTTACATTTGGCATTTTATTAACCCCACGCGAACTTGTCTCTCTTGGTTTTTTTGGTCTTATTATCTGAGTTGTAGCTTCAATTCCTATTTTTTTAAGCTCATCAACCGTTGCGTCATTTAGTTTTTGAGCTACCTCATCATCAGTTGAAGGAATTTGATAAGTAATAATCGCTTTTTTTCCGTCTTCGCTAACTTCAATATCTTTTACAAATCCAAAATCAACAACACTCTTTTTAAACCCCGGATAAATTACATTTTTTAGGGCTTTTTCAATCTTTTCTCTCACTTCATCTCCTTAAATTTTTTCTTTTTATATTACTTTTTTTGTTATTTGTCAATATTAAACACTCTCTTTTTCCATCTTTTTAGCCGCTTCCTTTTTAAACTCTTCCCAGTCAAAGTTCTCCAAACTCTCTTGTGTTACTTTATAAGAACAAAACTTAGGACCGCACATACTACAAAATTCAGCTTCTTTAAAAACTTCTTGTGGCAGAGTCTCATCGTGATACTCTTTTGCTCTTTCTGGGTCAAGTGCAAGCTCAAACTGCCTTTTCCAGTCAAAATGATACCTCGCATCACTCATTTCATCATCTACACGTCTTACTCCTGGGATTTTTCTTGCGATATCAGCTGCGTGTGCCGCAATCTTATAAGCCATCATCCCTTCTCTAACATCTTCTTCATTTGGAAGTCCTAAATGCTCTTTTGGAGTTACATAACAGAGCATACTAACCCCTTGCCAAGCAGCCATAGCAGCCCCAATTGCACTTCCTATATGATCATACCCAGCTCCAATATCAAGTACCAAAGGACCTAACACATAAAAAGGAGCTTCGTGACAATAGATTTGTTCAAGTTTTACATTTCTCTCAATCTCATTAATTGGCACGTGTCCCGGACCTTCTATCATAACTTGAACATCTTTATCCCAAGCTCTTAAAGTAAGCTCTCCAAGTACTTTTAGCTCTTCAAGCTGAGCCTTATCACTTGCATCATATAAACATCCTGGTCTTAAACTATCCCCTAAACTTAAAGAGACATCATACTCTCTACAAATTTCAAGTATATCATCAAAAATAGTATAAAATGGATTTTCTTTGTGGTGTTTTAACATCCAAGAAGCTGTTAAACTTCCCCCGCGACTAACAATTCCCATCTTTCTTTTTGCAATTTCTGGCATATGCCTTAAAAGCAGCCCCGCGTGGATGGTAAAATAACTAACTCCTTGTTTTGCTTGTTTTTCAAGAACTCTTAAAATATCATCATATGTAAGTTTTTCTACATCCCCAATCTCATCAATAATTTGATACATAGGTACAGTCCCAATTGGCACAGGAGATGCTTTTATAATAGCCTCACGAATCTCATCCATATTTTTTGCCCCAGCACTCAAATCCATAACAGTATCGGCTCCATATTTTATAGCAGTTTTTAGTTTTTTTACTTCTTCTTCAATATCGCTTGCAAGAGCACTTGCTCCAATGTTTGCATTTACTTTTGTTTTTGTAACCCTTCCAATTGCCATAGGTTCAAGATGAGTGTGGTTAATGTTTGCCGGAATTATACATCTTCCCCTTGCCACTTCTTTTCTTAAAAATTCAGGGTCAAGATTCTCTTTTTTTGCCACATATTCAATCTCTTCTGTAATTATGCCTTTTTTTGCATAATACATCTGAGTTCTTACTTTATCATTTGCCCTCTTTTTAATCCACTCTTTCCTCATAAAATTCCTTTTTGATTGAATTTAGCTAAATTATCTTAAAAATAGCTTAAAAGAAGAGTTTATTTATCTTTTTTATAATGAAGCCACCAAAGCATTGCAAATTTAGCCCCAGGCGTTAATACAACACTCTCATCAAAAATCACTTTTTCAACTATCTCTTTTTTAATCTCAATAACCTCAATATCTTCATCATCAACTCCTCCACCTCTATTTACCTTATCTCTACTATCAACCTCAACATAATAAATCGTCTGATTTGCCGCATTTGTACCAACACTTGCCCAAGTAGAAGTTATCTTTTTAAGTCTACTCTCATCCACATCATACCCACACTCTTCCAAAACCTCCTCTTTTGCAATAACTCTCTTTGGTTTTGCTTTATCACAAAGCCCAGCACAAAGTTCAAGAGTATATCCATCTTTATTTTTTAAAAAAACAGGCAACCTAAATTGTTTAACTAATATTAAACTATCTAAATCCTTATCATAAATCAAAACAGCAACACTATCCATTGAGTTACAAACTTCCCAGCGTTTTAATCTACCTTTGTAGTTAAAAAAGACTTCTTTTAAACTTAAAAACTTACCCTTGCAAATTTCATTAATCTTTTTAATCTCAATCATCAAAAAGTCTCCTCTCTTCTCTTTTACTAAGCTCAAAATCACAATCTACCATTACCGCAAAATTAAAAGGCTCTTTTAAAAGATGTTTTCTTTTTTTATCTATAAAAAGAGTTTTTGCGTGTTTTGTATTTTTTACAATATAATTTAACTCATCAAAAAACAACTCATCATTCCTAAGGCCTAAAATAACAACTTTCTCACTCTTACCATAATCGACTTCCTCAAAAAGATGATTAATAAAAAGAGGTTTAAATCTGTTGATTTTAAAATCAAGAGTATGCTTTAATTCAAAATCTTTAAAAAATTTAATAGCTTTTGAGAAAAACTCTTTATAAATTAATGGCAAATTAATCTCACTTTTTTTAAAGCGGCTTTTAAAAAGAGTTACAAATTCAAGCTCAATATCCATTGGCTTTAACTCCTCAACATCTGAGAAAATTCTTTTTATCATCTCATCACAAGTAACCAAAATTGGATTTTTAATGCTAAGAGCTTTTAAATAATCTTCAATTGAAGATAAAATAACTACCTTTTTATCTTGATTCATACTTTTTATTATCTCAACGCTAAGTTTATCAGCAAAAAAGATTTTTTGTTTTATATTTTCATATCTAAATATCTCAAAAATCGCCCTTTTTATATCACTTACTACTATCCAAGCAATCTCTTCATCAACAATCTCCAATGGTTTTTCACTTAAAATAGCATAAGCCCCTTTTTTAATTGCCTCTTTTACTAACCTCTCATCTTTTGCAATAAAACAACTTCCTCTTACAACCTCTTTTGGATTATCGGTAAAATGGACAACTTCGCTAATATAAGGGCGATTTAAAAGCTCGCCCCCAATTAAATTAATTAATGTATCAATCCTCATTTAACAGGCGTTCCTACTTTTTTTGGTTTTTCCGGGCGGATAAGACTTAGCCCGTTTTCATCTTTTGCCGCAAGTAACATCCCCTCACTTACCATTCCCATAAGTTTGGCAGGTTTTAGATTACTCACAACACAAACTTGTGTTCCTTTTAACTCCTCTGGCTTATAATACTCCTTAATCCCGGCAATAATCTGTCTTGGTTTCTCTTCTCCCAAATCAACCAAAAGCCTTAAAAGCTTTTTAGATTTCTTAACCTCCTCAGCCTCTACAACCTCACCGATTTTTAATTCAACCTTAAAAAATTCATCAATTGTTATAATGTTTGTAGGCTCTTTTTTAACTTCTACTTTTTTCATCAAAGGCTTTTCAATTTTTGGGAAAAGCGGAGGTATTTTTTGAATTACAAAATCATCAAGAAGTCTCCCTTCCATTATCTCTTTAAAACTCTCAGGCGTTATTTCAAAGCCTAAGGCATTGGCAATTTTTGCCGTTGTTTTTGGCATTACGGCATGAAGATTAACAGCCACTATTGCAAGAAGGTTTGCTATAAGACCGATAAGCGCCGCAGCTTTTTCTTCTTCGCCAGTTTTCATAAGCTCCCAAGGTTTATAAGTATCAATCGCTTTATTTCCGATTGAAAGTACCTTCCAAAGCTCTTCTAAGAATTTATGAATTTGCATTTTCCAAAGATATGTCTCTTCTAGATTTTTAACAATTCCTCTGGCTTCATTTAACTCTTTACTAAAATATTTTTCTACGTTTTTACTTGTAACTTTTCCGTCAAAATATTTATAAGCCATTCCAATTATTCTGTTTAATAAGTTTCCAAGGTCATTTCCAAGGTCGTTATTGATTCTCTCAATCAACGCCTTTTCACTAAAATCCCCGTCAGCCCCAAAAGGCACTTCCCTTAAAAGAAAATATCTAAAATTCTCAACCCCATAAGCATCGGCAACCTCTTTTGGATTGATTACATTCCCTTTACTTTTACTCATCTTCTCACCATCTCTTGTCCACCATCCGTGAGCTGCGATTTTTTTAGGAAGCTCATACCCTATACTCATCAAAAACGCAGGCCAATAAACCGCATGGAATTTTAAAATATCTTTGCCTACAATATGAAGTTTCGCAGGCCAATATTTCTCCACCATACTTTCATCTTCGCTTCCGTATCCAAGAGCTGTGAGATAATTAAACAACGCATCAAGCCATACATAAACTACATGTTTTGGATCGTTAATTTCAGGTGGAAGCTTAACCCCCCATTCAAATGAAGTTCTTGTAATTGATAAATCTTTTAGCCCTTCTTCTACGAATCTTATAACTTCATTTGCTTTTGCTTCTGGCAAAATCGGTTTTTTATTTTTTAACCAGTCAAGAATTTTATCTTGATATTTTGAAAGTTTAAAAAAGTAGCTCTCTTCTTTAATAATTCTCGTAGGTTTCCCACAATCTGGACAAAGTTCATCATTTACCAGCTGACTTGGAGCCACAAAACTCTCACAGCTTACACAATAATGCCCTTCATAATAATCTTTATAAATATCTCCTTTTTTATACATTTCAAGAAACGCTTTTTGAACGCCTTTTATATGTTCAGGGTCTGTAGTTCTTATAA
>JAMOSZ010000050.1 GCA_027062625.1 Nautiliaceae bacterium | reverse complement strand
TGTGAGTTTTTTAAAGGGAAAGGAATATCAAAAAGTGATGTAATTAGTGAAAAGTGTAGAGTGAAAAATGAAAAGTTAAAAAAATGTATTCATTATGGAGAATTATTTACAACCTATAAAGAAACTATTAAAGAAATTAAATCTTTAACATTTAAAAAAAATGGTTTTATTGGTAAAAAAGGCGATTTACTTTTTCCTTCATCAGATGTTACTCCTAATGGATTAGCAAAAGTTAGTAGTTTAAATGTTGATGATGTTTTAATTGGCAATGATGTAATTATTGCAAGATGCAAAAATATTAATAGTAATTTTTTATCTTATCAAATTAATCAAAAAAAGAAAGATATATTAAAATTAGTTACAGGTTCAACTATAAAACATATCTATCCAAAAGACCTAAAATCTCTAAAAATCCACATACCCCCAACCCTTGAAGAACAGCAAAAAATAGCCGAATTTTTAAGTAGCATAGACGATAAAATAGAACTTAACGAAAAAAAACTATCTAAACTAAAAGAGTATAAAAAGGGACTTCTTCAAAAGATGTTTGTGTAAAGGAAAAATATGAAAGAACTAGCCCTTGAAAATAAATTTATAGATAAACTAATTTCGCTTGGTTATAAAAGAAGCAATATAAAAACATATGAAGAGTTAAAGCAAAATTTAAAAGAAAAAATTTATCTGCTAAACAAAGAAAAACTAAAAACTCCTTTAACTGACAATGAATTTAATAAAATTTATCAATATTTAATGAACGGCAGCAGAATAGAAAAGGCTAAACTTCTTCGCTCAAAATATAGGCTTGAAAGAGATACGGGTGAAAATGTTTATATAGACTTTTTTAAATTTTCAGGGGTAAGTGATGCGGAAGAGTGGTGCAAAAATATATTTGAGGTGGCTAATCAGATAGAGGTTGAGGGTAAATATAAAAACAGATACGACGTTACTATCTTAATAAACGGCTTGCCTTTGGTGCAAATAGAGCTTAAAAGAAACGGAGTTGAGCTAAAAGAAGCTTTTAATCAGGTAAAAAGATACCATCTTGAAAGCTACACAGAGACACTTTTTGAATATATTCAGATGTTTATAATCTCCAATAAAACAGATACAAAATATTTTGCAAACAATCCAAATCTTAGTTTTGACTTTACTTTTAATTGGAGCGATGAAGAAAACAGAGCTTATCACAATATATTTGAATTTAGTGATAACTTTTTAAAGCCTTGCTTTTTGGCTAAATTTATTGGTGAGTATGTTGTGGTAAGCGAAGAGACTAACCAGACCTTTATCCTAAGACCTTATCAATATTATGCGGTAGAAAAGATTATAAAGCAGGTTAAACTCTTTAAAGACCAAAAAGGTGGATACATCTGGCATACAACAGGAAGCGGAAAGACTCTAACTTCTTTTAAAGCATCTCAGATAATCTCAAAAATGCCAGAAGTTGAGAAAGTTTTATTTGTGGTGGATAGGAAGGATTTAGATATTCAAACGATAAAAGAATTTAAAAAGTTTGACGCTTCAATTGAAGGAACCGAAAATACTTCCACACTTATAAAGCAACTAAAAAGCGATAAAAAACTGATAGTTACAACCATTCAAAAACTAAGCCTTGCTATAAAAAGAGATGAGCTTGAAGATATAAGAGATAAAAAAGTAGTTTTGATTTTTGATGAGTGTCATAGAAATCAGTTTGGAAAAACAAATGCAGAGATTAAAAAGTTTTTTAGAAACTCCATAATGTTTGGATTTACGGGAACGCCTATATTTGAAGAGAATAAAATCGACAATACCACAACCGCCGATATATTTGGAAAAGCTTTACATAGATATGTAATAACTGATGCTATTGCAGATGGGAATGTATTGGGGTTTATGATAGAGTATTTTAATACGACAGATGAAGAGGTAAAAGAAGAGCAACTGCTTGATAAGGATAGAATTTCTAAGATTGTAGATAAAATAATAGAGATACACGACAAAAAAACAAAACATAAAAAATTTAACGCTCTTCTTGCAACCGCAAGTAAAGAGATGGCTTTTGCTTATTATGAAGCATTCAAAGAAAAAAATCACGATTTAAAAGTGGGCTTAGTATTTACATACGCTCCAAATGAAGATATAGACATAGACCCAGATACAAAAGAAGTAGATAAAAGAAGCAAGGATATGCTTGAAGTGGCTATAAAAGATTATAACAAACTATTTAAGACAAATTTCAGTGGAAGTGAATTTTACAGATACTACATTGACCTCCAAAAAAGAATCAAAAACAATGAACTCGATATTGTAATAGTTGTGGGTATGCTTTTAACGGGGTTTGACCATAAAAGACTTAATACCTTATACGTGGATAAAAATCTAAAATATCACGGGCTTATTCAAGCATTTTCAAGAACCAATAGAGTGCTTGATTTTTCAAAACCTTATGGCAATATTGTAGCGTTTAGGAATTTAAAAGAGAACGTTGATGAAGCGTTGGAGCTTTTTGGTAATAAAGAGAGAAATGATATTGTTTTAAAAAGAGAATATAAAGAAGTAAGAGATGATTTTATAAAACTTTGGAGAGTATTTAAAGATAAGTTTAAAGCGCCTCAGGATATTTTAAACTTAAAAAGCGAAGAGGAGAAGATTGAATTTGTAAAAACTTTTAGAGATATTCTAAAACTTAAATCTTCACTTGAAACTTATGTAGATTTTAGTTTTGATGATGTTGGAGTAAAAGAAGAGGAGCTTTTTGATTATATAGGAGTATATTTTGATATTTACAATGAATCAAAGGTTGAGAGTGAAGATTCGCAAATTAAAGAGATAGATTTTTCAATAGAACTTATAAGAAGTGATTTAATCAATTACGATTATATAATCAACCTCTTAACCTCTCTTAAAGAAAATACTCTCTTTGAGAGTGATGAATATAAAAAGAAAAAAGAAGAATTCTTAAAGCAATTTGATAGGGATATAAGACTTAGGGATAAAAAGAAGCTTATTGAAGAATTTATTAACAATAATTTAAAACAAATTAGTAAAGAAAATATAAAAGAAGAGTTTGAGAAGTTTTGGGATGAGAAAAAGGAAGAAAAATTAAGGGAAATTGCAAAAGAGATAGATGCTGATTTTAATAAACTAAAAGGGTTGATAAAAGAGTATGAGTTTAGTGCTAAATTCCCAAAAAATGATGAGATAATAAAGGCACTAAATTATAAGCCAAAACTTCTTCAAAGAAACAAAACGGCAAAAAAGATAAAAACTCAGATTATTAAATTTATTGAGATGTTTGAGTGGTAAAGGAGAGAGAGTGATTGAGTATTGGCAGCATATTTATGAGCATTTTAATCCGGTGGCTTTTTCTTTGTTTGGATTTAAGGTCCACTGGTATGCACTGATGTATATAATTGCTTTGGTGCTTGGGTATTTGTTGGCGGTTAGGTTTGGTGAGAGGTTTGGATTTGATAGAAAGCTTATTGATGAATATTTTGTATGGGCTGAGGTTGGAATTATCCTTGGGGCGAGGATTGGGTATTTTGTTTTTTATGTGCCTGATAATACTTACTATCTTTTACATCCTTGGGAGATGTTTAACCCTTTTCATAACGGGCAGTTAGTCGGTATTAGAGGGATGAGTTATCACGGGGCTGTGATTGGATTTATTATCTCTACTCTTCTTTTTTGGAAAGTAAAAAAGATAGATTTGTGGAAGCTTATGGATGTTGTGGCTTTGTCTGTGCCTCTTGCTTATACTTTTGGGAGGATTGGAAACTTTTTAAATCAAGAACTTTTTGGAAGAGTTACCAATGTGCCTTGGGGAATTTATGTAAATGGAGTTTTAAGACATCCAAGTCAGCTTTATGAAGCGTTTTTTGAGGGGATTTTAAGCTTTATTTTGATATACTGGTATTATAAAAAGTTTTATAAGTGCAAGGGCGAGCTTATTGGGCTTTACCTTATACTTTATGGGAGTTTTAGGAGTCTTTGTGAGCAGTGGAGGGAGCCTGATGTTCAGCTTGGGTTTATTGTAGCTCATCTTACGATGGGGCAGATTCTTAGCTTTTTTATGATTTTAGGAGGGGGAATTATCTTTTTTGTTAGGAGGAAATTATGCAAAAGATAGCGATTGTTGGAGGAGGGATAAGTGGGCTTAGTCTTGCTTTTTACCTTCAAGATAAGTATGAAGTTAGCGTATTTGAAAAAGAGAAGTGGGGAGGAAAGGCTTACACTCAAAAGGTTAAAGATTATCTTTTAGAAGAGGGGGTAAACGGCTTTTTAAACAATGCACCAAAAACGTTGGAGCTTTGTGAGGAGATAGGAATTGAAGTTATAAAAGCCAATGAGAATAGCAAAATCAGATATATTTATGATGATAAACTCATAAGAATTCCAACAAAACCGGTTGAATTTTTAAAAAGTGATATTTTGTCGTTTTGGGGTAAGTTAAGAGTTGCAATGGAGTTTTTTGTAGAGCCAATTTGTGATAGGGAAGAGTCGGTTGAAGAGTTTGCTAATAGGCGTTTTGGGAGAGAGTTTACAAGAAGAATGATGGTGCCTATGCTAGCTGGGATTTATGCCTCAACCCCTTCAAAAACCTCAATGAATGCGGCTTTTCCTAAACTTAAAAAGATAGAGTGTGAGTATGGGAGTTTGTTTAAGGGAATGATGAAGCTAAAAAGAGGCGGGCAGCCAAGTGGGGAGCTGTGTTCTTTTGAGTGGGGGATGAGTGAATTTATAGAGAAGCTAAAAAGTAGTACAAAAGCAAATTTTATTAAAAAAGAGATAAAAAGTCTTGATGAGCTTAGGGATTTTGATAAAATAGTTATTGCAACCCCTTCTTTTGAAGCGGCTAAGATTTTAGGGGGTGAGATTGGGAAACTTTTAGAAAAAATTGAGTATAATCCAGTAGCAATTGTGGGATTTGATTTTGATGAGATTAAGCCGGTTAGTTTTGGGATTTTGAGCGTTAAGGAAAAAAGCCTTGGGATATTAATGGATAAGTATATTTTTCCAAACAGAAATGCAGTGCGTGTAATGGTTGGTGGGGCAAGGTATCCGGAAGTTAAAGATTTGAGTGAAGAGGAGATTATAGAGATTGCAAAAGAGGATGTTAAGAAAATAACAAAAGCCTCATTTCCAAAGTTTACATGGATAAAAGTGCACAAAAATGCAATCCCAAATTATTCGTTAGGTCATAGGGAGCTTGTGGAAAAAATTTTTGAGAAAGCTAGCGATATGGGGATTTATTTAACTGGTAACGCTTATAAGGGTGTTAGTTTTAATGACTGTATCAAAAACTCATACGAACTTGCTAAAAAAATAAAGGAAGAGGATGGTTGAAGAGTTGAGTTATTCGCTTTTTGATTATTTTGATAAGATGCCTTTTGTTGTTAGTTATATAGCTGGGCTTCTTAGTTTTTTGTCTCCTTGTGTGTTGCCTCTTGTGCCAATTTACTTTTTTTATATTACAGGTATTAGTGCAAAGGAGCTTGAAGCAAGAACTCTTAGCAAAAAAGAGAGGATAAAGATATTTATAAACTCTTTATTGTTTATTGCTGGATTTAGCTTGGTTTTTATTTTAATAGGGGCGGTTAGTGCGAATTTAATAGGGAATATCTTTGCAAATAAATGGTTTAATGTGATTGCTGGGATTATTATTATTCTTTTTGGAGTGCATCTTGGAGGATTTTATAGATTTAAGTTTCTTCAAAGTGAAAAAAGACTTCATCTTGAAAATACGGGTGCCTTTTTACTTGGATTTTCATTTGCTTTTGGGTGGACTCCTTGTATTGGGCCTATTTTTGGGACAATTGTTGGAATGGCGGCAAGTGAACCGGCTAAGAGTGTTTTTATGATGGTGTTATATACCCTTGGGCTTGCAACTCCTTTTATTGTTATGGCTGTTTTTACAATCTGGGCTATGAAGATGATTGAGAAGATGAAGAGGTATCTTGGAATTATAGAAAAGATAAGCGGGATTATTTTGATTTTGGTTGGATTTTATATGATTGGTAAAATTTTTGTATAATTTGAAAAAGGAGTTTTTATGAAGAAATTAGCACTTAGTGTAGTGGCAGTTTCGTTTAGTTTTGCCATTTATCAAGATTGTATGCAATGTCACAATGGAATAGTTGCGGTTGATTTAAGCAATTTTCCACCTTCTTATATTATTAAAAAGATGAAAGAGTTTAAAGCTGGAAGGGCTGGTTCTCTTACTATGATAAATATTGCCCAAGAGATGAGTATGAAAGAGATTATTTATGTTGCTCATAAATATGGAAAAAAAGTTTCAAAGAAGAAAAAAAAGTAATTAATAAAATTTGCAAAAAATGTAAAATTTCTGTATAATTTGAAAAAAGGAGTTTATATGAAAAGAATAGCTTTAATTGTAGCAGTATGTGGATTTGCTTTTGCATCTTCAAATTGTGCAATGTGTCATAATGGTGGTATGGCTCAAAAACTTGATACTTTAACTCCGGCTGAGATTGTTAAGAAAATGAAAGAATTTAAAGCTGGAAAAGGTAATCCTATGATGGTAAATATTGCTAAACAAATGAGCGATAAAGATATTGAAAAGGTAGCAAAAGAATACGGGAAAAAATAATCCCTTTTCTTTTGATTGTCTGCTTTTGATTGTCTGCTTTTGATTGTCTGCTTTTGATTGTCTGCTTTTGATTGTCTGCTTTTGATTGTCTGCTTTTGATTGTCTGCTTTTGATTGTCTGCTTTTGATTGTCTGC
>JAMOSZ010000049.1 GCA_027062625.1 Nautiliaceae bacterium | reverse complement strand
TGAATGGGACTACTTTTATAGAAGAAGCTTTTAAAGACAAAAAAGATATGCACCAAGGGATTTATGTTGATATTATGATTTTACATAAATGCCCAAAATCAAAGTTTTGGCAAAAAGTGATTTATTACATCTCAAAATATCTTGTTTTAGTAGGTTTGATGCAAAGAAACTGGAAGCCAAAGAGTGTTTCTCAAAAAATTATTTTAAATATTGCAAAATTTTTACCCAATAAACTTTTAGCCCGTCTTGGATATAAATTAATTTATCATTTTGATAAAAGTTTAAAAGATGATTTTGTGTGGTGCTATTACATTACAAAAGCAAAATTTCATCAAGGGATTTTTGATAAAAATATGTTTGAAGAGCTTGAAGATATTGATTTTGAAGATACTAAGCTTTTAGCTCCAAAAAGAATAAAAGAGTATTTAAAAATAAGATATGGGGATTATATGAAATTACCACCTGAGAGTGAAAGAAAAGAGAATATTCACGCACTTATTTGGGATACAGATAAAGATTATAAAGAGTATCTAAATGACTAAGATAGCTGTTGTTATGAGTGTTTATAGAGGTTCTAAATTGGATGAAGTTAGGGAGTGTTTAAATTCAATTTATAATCAGACTCTAAAACCTGATATTTTTGTTGCAATTGACGGTCCTATTGATAAAGAGTTAAAAGAGTTTTTAAAGTCTCAGCCAATTGATTTAACTGAAATTAAAAAAAATGTAGGAATTCCAAGGGCTCATAATATTTTGTTTAAAAAGGTATTAAAAAAAGGGTACGATTATATAGCAAGAATGGATAGTGATGATTTGATGGTGAAAAATAGAATTAAACTTCAATTTGAATTTATGGAAAAGCATAAAGATATTGGAGTTGTTGGAGGATTTATAAAAGAGATTTATGATGATGGAAGTGAGAAGATAATAAAATATCCTCTAACTCACGGAGATATGAGAGAATTTTTTAAAAAAAGAGTTCCAATTGCCAATGTTACTACTTTTTTTAGAAGGGAGTTTTTTGAAAGTGTTGGGCTTTATCCCGAAAGCTCACCTACAAATGAAGATACTCTTCTTTGGCTAAGAGCCTTTAAAAAGGGGATTAAATTTGCAAATATTGATAAAATCTTAGTAATTGTTAGAGCAAAGAGTGATTATTTAAAAAGAAGAAGTGGACTAAAAAAAGCATTTAGTGATTTTAAAGATAGAATAAAAGTAGCAAAAGAGCTTAATTTTGGTATTGGTAGTTATTTATATGCAATTTTGATTTTTTTAGTTAATATTTCACCAGTATTTATTAAAAAAATAGTCTATAAACTTAGATAAAGGCGGAAAATGAAAGAAAATAAACTGACTTTAATTTACATTGCGTTTGCTTATGTTTTTGTGTTTTTGTTTCATCTTTATTGGTTGACATGGGCTAGTAAGATACCTGAATTTTACTGGCATGGACAAGTTATGATAAATAATGTTGATGGATATTATTATGGAAGTGGTGCTCAAAAGATACTCTATGGGATGCATGAGTATAATCCTCGTTTAGAGCATTTATATTCTCCTGGAAATGGGCTTATGGTAATTACTGCTTATATTGCGAAGTTTTTTCATCTCTCAATTGATAGCGTAATGCTATATCTTCCGGCTATTGTTTCATCTTTGGTTGTTGTGCCAATTATTCTTATTGGTAGGCTTTATGGTAATTTGCTTTGGGGATTTTTAGCGGCTTTAATTGGAGGGATTGGATGGAGTTTTTATAATAGGACTTTGGTTGGATATTTTGATACGGATATGTTTAGCGTTGTGTTACCTGTTTTTGTATTGTATTTTTTACTTGCTTCTATTAAGAAAGAGTCGCTAACTGATGTTTTTGTAGCCGTTATTTTAGCAATTATTTATCCTTGGGTATATGGTTCTGGGAAGGCGGTTTTGTATTCAGTTGTAGCTCTTTATGGTTTGTATCTTTTTGTTTTTAGGGTTTTAAAAAATAAAGAAGATGTTTTTGTCCTAAAAGCAATTTTACTCATTTCAATTCCTCTTTTGCCTTTTAATATTTTTATTCAATTTATTTTAGCAATTTTAATTTTTCTGACTTTTAAAAAAGCTGATATTTCAAAATATCAAAAGCAACTTTTATATGGGGCTATTGTTGCATTTTTGGCGTTTTTGTTTGGTACAAATTTGGTAATGGCGGTTTTAAAGCATATTATCTCTTATACTGAAAGTAGTAAAAATGTAGAAAATTTACATTTTTTAAATGTAGCAAAAACGGTAAGAGAAGCTGGACATATTCCTTGGTATATTGTGTTTGATAGGATTATTGGAAGTAGTGTAGGGCTTGTTATTGCAGTTATTGGCTATATTTTACTTATTAAAAGGTATAAGGAATTTATTATAGCCTTGCCTCTTTGGGGGATTGGATTTTTTGCCTTTTTTGGAGGGCTTAGATTTACGGTTTATGCAGTACCTATTGCCGCTGTGAGTGGAGTTTATTTTTTCTTTTGGCTGGCTGAAAAAATAAAAAATCAAAAATTAAAAAAATTTGTTCCTATTATTGGAAGTATTATTTTAATTATTCCAAATATTACTCATATTGTTGGATGTTGTGAAGATAATAAACTTTTAGCTTCAATTGAAAAATTTTATCCTTTAAGCTCAACTCCTTATATTGTTCCAACTACCTTTAAGAAAAGCGAAGTGGAAGTACTTGATGAGCTTAGAAAAAAATCAAATGAAAAAGATTATGTAATTACTTGGTGGGATTATGGATATCCAATTTGGTATTATGCTAATGTAAATACTTTAATTGATGGTGGAAAACATCACGAAGATAACTTTATTGTCTCAAAAATTCTTACAACCTCAAATCCTTACTTAGCAAGAAATTTATCTTTGATTTCTATTAAGAAATATGTAGAGACTAATAAAACAGTAGCACCTCAGCTTTTTATAAAAGATGGAAAACCTATAAACGTAAATGAATATCTTCAAAAAGTAGGAAGTTCTTCTTTTACGCCTCCAAAACTTGATAGGAGTGTTTATTTAATGCTTCCTTATAGAATGTTTAAAATCTTCTCAACCGTTGGAGCGTTTAGTGATAGAAATTTAAATACCGGGGAGACTTTTTCTCACTTTTTCTATTTTGGAAGGATAGCTAAGAGTGGAGAGTATCTGTTTGTTGGAAAAATTCCAATTTCTCTTAGAGGAGTTGTAGTAGTATCTGAGCCAGTTATTCCAATTAAAGATATCTATTTAGTTGCTTATGATAAAGATGGAGAATTAAAAGTTCAAAGACAACACATAAGAGATAAAGGAATAAATTTAATTCTTTTAAGAAGCTATGGAAGTGCGCTTTTGGTTGATGATTACTATTTTAACTCTACTTTTATTCAGATGTTTGTATTTGAGAATTATGACAAAAAGTTATTTGAGCCAGTTATTCTAAATCCTTGGATGAAAATTTATAAATATAAACAATGAGTAGAGTTGATAAGATAATAAAAAGAGTTTTTGATTTTAGTTTGGCATTTGTTGGGCTTTTAATAACTTGGCCAATTATCTTAATTGCTTGGGTTGTGGCAAGTATAGATACAAAGAGTAATGGCTTTTTTTTACAAAAAAGAGTTGGGGAGAATGGAAAGTTATTTACTATTATTAAGATTAAAACAATGCAAAATAACAAAGGCTCAACTATTACGACGGCAAACGATAGTAGAATTACAAAAAGTGGAAAATTTTTTAGAAAATATAAAATTGATGAACTTCCTCAGCTTATAAATGTTTTAAAAGGCGATATGAGTTTTGTGGGACCCCGTCCTGATGTTCCCGGGTATGCGGATAAATTAAAAGGGGAAGATAGAATTATTCTATCAGTAAAACCGGGGATTACCGGTCCTGCTACATTAAAATATAAAAATGAAGAAGAGATTTTAGCAAGAGTCAATGACCCGATAAAGTATAATAACGAGGTAATCTGGCCAGATAAAGTGAAAATAAATAAAGAATACATAAAAAACTGGACTTTAAAAAAAGATATAGAATATATTATTAAAACTATAAAGGGATAAGATGATTTATCTCTCTCCTCCTCATATGAGTGGTCGTGAGATTGAATATGTGAAAAAAGCATTTGAGAGTAACTATATTGCTCCTGTTGGGGAGTTTATAGATAGATTTGAAGAGATGGTTAAGAGTTATGTAAAATCAAAGAGTGCCTTGGCTCTTTGTAATGCTACAAGCGGGCTTCATTTAGCCCTTAGGGTTTTAGGAATTAGCAATTCAAAGGTAATTGTGCCAACTTTTACTTTTATAGGTTCTGTCAATCCGATTTTGTATGAAGGAAATGAGCCGGTTTTTATAGATAGTGATGAGTTTTGGCATATGGATTTGAATTTACTTGAAAATGCCTTAAAAAAAGAAAAGCCAAAAGCAATCATAGCCGTTCATATTTATGGGCAGGTGGCTGATATTGAAAATATTAAATTTTTGGCTGATAAATATAAAGTTATCTTAATTGAAGACGCAGCAGAGGCACTTGGTGCAAGGTATAAGGATAAGTTTACCGGGACTTTTGGTGAGATTGGGGTTTATAGCTTTAATGGAAATAAACTTCTTACAACCTCATCTGGCGGAGTTATGGTTAGTGATAATAAAAATCTTATAAAAAAAGCTCGCTATCTCTCAACTCAGGCAAAAGAAGAAGGATTTATTGAGTATGTACATAAAGAAGTCGGATTTAATTACAGGATGAGTAATATTTTAGCGGCTATTGGAGTTGGACAGATGGAAGTTATTGATGAGAGGATTAAACGAAAAAGAGAGATTTTTGAGATTTATAAAAGTGAGCTTAGTGAAATAGCTGATTTTATGCCAGAACTTCCAAACAGTTTTGGCACAAGGTGGCTAACAACTCTTACTTTTAAAGAGTTAGACCCGTTTGAAGTTATAAAAAAGCTAAGAGATAATGAGATAGAAAGTCGTCCTCTTTGGAAACCTATGCACACTCAACCCCTTTTTAAAAATGCAAAAGCTTATCTAAATGGCAAAAGCGAAGAACTATTTAAAAAAGGAATTTGTCTTCCAAGCGGGACAAGTATGAATGATGAAGAGATTAAAAAAGTAGTTGAGGTGATAAAAAGTGAATCTATTTAAACCAACTAATAAAAAAAGAGCTCTCTTTTTTTTAATAGGCGATATTTTTTTATCTTTTTTTACTCTCTATTTTGCTTATCTTCTTAGATTTAACTTTGAAATTCCAAGTGAGTATGTAGAAAGTTTTTTTAGGGTTTTTCCTTTTATTGGTGGTTTGAAGGTTTTATTTTATTTTATTTTTAATCTCTACTTTGTTAGTTGGCGTTTTTTCTCTTTGATTGAACTTAAAAAACTCTTTTTTGCCACAACTCTTGCTTATATTTCTTTTTTTGTGATTTTTTATCTTTTTAAAGAGTTTTTTATTCCACTTCCTAGAAGTGCGATTTTAATTGATTATTTTTTATCAATTTTATTTATTGGATTTTTTAGGATATTAAAGAGGCTTTTAATAAGAGATAATTTTGGAGAAAAAAAAGCGGTAATTATTGGAGCAAATGAAAAAGCAATGAGTGTTTTAAAACGTTCACCTTATCATATAGTAGCGGTTTATGATGATAGTGATTTGGTTGGAAGTTATATTTATGGGATGAAGATTTTACCTTTATCGGAGATAAAAGCAAGCAGGGCTATTATTACAAAGGAGTTAAATCAAGAAGAGCTTAATAAGTTAGTTGATTTTTTAGAATCAAGAGGGGTTGAAGAGATAAAGGTTTATAATCCTTTTAAAGAAGAAGTTAAGGATATTTCAATTGAGGATTTGCTTGCTAGAAAGCCAAAGGATTTGGATAAAGAGGTAATTAGAGAGTTTATAAAAGATAAAAAGATTTTAGTAACGGGTGCTGGTGGGAGTATTGGGAGTGAGATTTGTAGGATTTGTGAAAAGTATGGAGCAAGTGAGCTTATTTTGGTAGAAAATTCAGAGTTTAATCTCTATTCAATTAATGAAGAGCTTAGCATAAAAAGAAAACCTTATTTAGTGGATGTTACTAAGTTTGAAGATATTAAAAGAGTTTTTGAAAAAGAAAAACCTCAAATTGTAATTCACGCAGCAGCTTATAAGCATGTTCCTTTATGCGAAGCAAATCCAAGGAGTGCTGTTATTAATAATATAATAGGGACAAAAAATGTAATTGATATCTCAATTGAAATGGGAGTTAGGGATTTTGTATTAATCTCAACCGATAAAGCAGTTAGACCAACAAACATAATGGGAGCTACAAAAAGAGTGTGCGAATTGTATGCTCAAAATGTAGAGAGCAAAAATACAAAAATAAGTGCCGTTAGATTTGGTAATGTACTTGGGAGTAGCGGGAGTGTTGTGCCAAAGTTTAAAAAATTAATAAAAGAGGATAAACCTCTCCCAGTTACTCATCCAGAAATTACTAGATACTTTATGTTAATAAGAGAAGCGTGTGAACTTGTACTTCAAGCTGGAAGCCTTGGAAAAGGAGGAGAAATTTTTATTTTGGATATGGGAGAGCCTGTTAAGATAGTAGATTTAGCTAAAAAGATGCTAAAACTTTATGGAAAAGATGAAAATAATATAGTGTTTACAGGGCTTAGACCAGGAGAAAAGCTTTATGAAGAGCTTTTAATAGAGGAAGCTGAGAAAAAGACAAAATATGAGTCTATTTTTGTAGGAAAAAGAGTTGAATTTGATTTAAAAAAGTTGAATTTTCTTATTAAAAAACTTTCTGAGGCAAAAGAGAAAAAGGAAATTGTAAAAATCTTAAAAGAGATTGTAAAAGA
>JAMOSZ010000048.1 GCA_027062625.1 Nautiliaceae bacterium | reverse complement strand
TTGGATTTTCAAACATCTCTTAAATTTTCAACAAATTTTACCAAAAATTGCTCTTTTTTGCAAGTTTTTAAGAATTTTGTTGAAAAATTTAGCAAAAAAACAATCACACTTTTGTTAAAACGACAATATTTGACAGAAGGATTAACCTTCTGTGTGAACTTTATGAGCTTCAACTGAATTCCCTTGACTAAATCAAAGATTATAGTTAGGGCTTCCTGCTTAAAAGGTTGCCTTTTGGCACACCCCCACAGGCACTTTGGATACCCCACAAAACAGGTTTTGCAAGGACCCCTTGGGCTATCTCATCCTTGATTGTAACTTGATTATCGTTGCTTGGTAGCTTGGCTATCGCTACTTTTTAATTATTGTATCACAAAACACTTGCTAACGCAAAACCAAATTCATCTCCTTCTAATTTAGAGGGAAAATCCTTTGGAGATTTGGTTAAATATATAAAATTGCTCCAACATCTTTGATAAGCTCTCTGGTTTTATGAATATCAATCCAATTTAATTCATTATCAAGAAGTAAACTTTTTAGCCTCTTGCAATAAAGCTTTTACTTCCTTATCACTTAATTGATGAAAATCCTCATACCATTGTCCAACACTCATAAATAAAGGAGGGGTTTGTAAAATTTCAAGATGGTGAGATACACTCCTTAACATATTCAAAACGCTCTCATCCAAAGGAGCCACAGGCACGGCAATAATAATACTTCTTGGATGCTCCCTTACAACACTTTGAGCCGCAAGATACATACTTGCCCCAGTAGCTACTCCATCATCTACCAATATTACATCTTTATCTTCAAGAGGAATTGGCTCAGCTTTGTAAATATCCCTTTTTCTTGCCATATCTTGAATTTTTTCAATTGCTTTATTGCGAATATATTCATCATCCACCTCAATTCCCATTGCTCCTAATTTCTCCAAAGCATCTTTGTTAATAAAAAGCTGACCAGCTTCACTAACACTTCCAATTGCTGTTTCTTCATTAAGAGGAGATGGAATTTTTTTGACAAATAAAATATCAAGAGGAGCATTTAACTCTTTTGCAATCTCAAATCCAACAGGCACTCCCCCTCTTGGCAGTGCCACAACTACTGGATTTATAATCTTACCTTCATCTTTTAATTTTTTTAGTCTTTTTGCTAAAAGCTTTCCAGCTTCAAATCTATCCTTAAAAATCATAATTCTCCTTTACCTTTAAAATTAATTTATCATATGCATCTTTTAAAGCTTTTTTATAATCTCCCTTATAAGGTAACACTATCTTATATGGCTTTGAATCTAGCTCAAAATAGATTATAACTTCTTTCTTATCAAAATCAACATAATAATCTAAAATCTTAATATTAATAACCTTTCCATCACTCAAAGTAAATAAATCTTTTTTATCTAAATCTTGCAAAGAGTAAACGCTATACTTTGCAAAAAAATCAGAAGGAAGAGAATTTATCTTATAAGGTAAAAGCACAAGCTCCCCACCCCTAACTCCAACAAAATTACCAGCAAGCATATAATCTGGCACCTCAACTCTTACTTGATAAGTATTATCATACTTCTTTGGAAAAGTAACGCTCTTTTTCCAAAAAACATAACTACTCTCTCCACATCCTATTAAAAAAAGAAAAATCCACAAAAATCTCATCTAATCTCCTACTACCAATGAATTTGGCTTATTGTCAATTTGCTTACCAATTTTTCTATACACTTTTATAGTGCGATTTAGATTTTCAATTAATATATTAAGTCTTTGATAAGTTTTTGAATCTTTTGAATAGCTACTAGCTAACTTTTGTAAAGTAAGTAAAGTAGAATTTAAGTTATCAATTGTTTGATTAATCTCTTTTTTTAGCATAGCATCTATGGTGGAGCTCAAATCGTTTATTCCTTTTAAAGTTTTGTTAGCGGTATTTAGAGTCTTTGTTGTTGTAGCAAAAAATGAACCCATAGAATTTTTAAGATTATTTATAAAAGAGCTAACATCTGAGATTGTCTTATCAAGCGGAAGATTTTTTAATTTATCCAAAACTTCTGAGAGTTTTGCAACTATTCTATTTTCTACAAATCCTTTTTTTACAGGAATAACTAAATATTTTCCAAAATATTCAACCTTATAAGGTTTATCAAAACTAAGATAAATTCCAATTCCACCTAAAATTGGAAAAGTTGTCTTAATTTGTGCCACAAGCCCTCTTTTAATAGCATCTTCCAAAGAAACTCTAAATGCACTTTCATCAACTTTTGCATATGCTGTTGTAATGATTGAGTTTGTATTAATATCAAATTTTGATTTTAAATAGGTAATTTCCCCTACTTTAAAATTTCTAAAAACAATTGAATTTCCAACTCTTAGCTTTCCATTTTGATTATTTTTTACAATAAATACAACATCCCTAAATTTGTCTCTTCCAAGTCTATTTTGATAAGCATCGCTTCTACTTGCATATAATCTAAACTCACTTTTAGTAAGAGGAGCTGAGAATTGCAAAGTATCAAAAGCAATCCCCCCAACAATTAAACTACTAAGAGACGGAAGCTCAACTTTTAAATTATCTTTATTAAAACTAACATCAACTCCTCTTAAATTCCAAAATTTACTCGTATCATTAACATAAATTGAATACTTTTTATCAATTGCAAGATAAATATAGACTTTATTATCTTTTAAACTAACTCTCCTAACAGACCCAACTTCAATTTGCTTATAATAAACTGGCATTCTCTCAGTTAGTCCATATGAATTATTGGCTACAAGCTTAATAACAAGAGCATCTTTTATATCTTTAATTGGCGGTTCTTCAAGTCCTTGAAATTTTGTTTTGGTAAATCCAAGAGGCTCGGCTGACATTTGAATATAAGGACCGCTAATTAACGCTTCAAGTCCGCTAACCCTTCCAGCTTCAATTGTTGGTTTTACAATCCAAAATTTTGTAGTATCGTTTAGATAATCTTTCATCTCACTATTCATCCTAACATAAACTGCAACTCCTTTTTTAAGTATTTTTACATCACTAACAACCCCAACCTTTACATCTCTAAACTTAACTTGCGATACCTTTGGCTCAATCCCACCAGCATTCTCAAACCTAATCTCAATTAAAGGTCCAAGAGATGAGTAGTATTTGTAAATAAGCCAAAGTGAAACTACAATCGCAACAACCGGTATACTCCAAATAATAAAGTTAATCCCTTTTTTAACTCTCTTTGCTCTTTGCACATTTCTCTCCTAACTCTCTTAAATCTAAATATTTAACGCTTAGTATAGTTAAAATCACCATAATTAAAAAATATAAAGCCCCGCTTCCTGGTAAAACACTCATCATCTTAAAAGAGACTATCCCAGTTAATACAACCACAACAAAAACATCAAGTAAAGACCAATGCCCACTAACGCTTATAAAAGAGTATAAGCTTACTTTAAACTTATAAAACTCGCACTTTTTAAATTTTATAGAATAAAGCAGGTAAAAAATAATTAAAAATTTAATTAAAGGAATTAGCACCGATGCTAAAAATACAATAATCGCAATTGGATAATCTCCCTCGCTCCACAAAGCAAAAATTCCATCAATAATAGTGGAGCTATAAACCTTTGCAAGTTTTTTTGAAATAAGTATTGGATATATGTTTGCCGGAATATAAAAAAACAACCCAGCAATTCCAAAAGCAAGGGAGAGGTTATTTGTATATTTAAGTTCTCCTCCACACCTTTTGCAATGCAAACTATCTTTTAAATTAACCGCATTACAATGCTTACATCTTCTATACATTTTTGTAATAAAGCTCCCAATAATATTCTACTTTTACAATTGAAGTAAGGAAAAAAAGAGCAATAAACGCTCCAATAAAACCCACAAACCCTACACTAAACATAATCTCCCCATAACTAAAAATTTTAATCATAGCTACTAAAATCCCAACTACAAATATATCAAAAGCCATCCACTCTTGTAAATGGGTAATAATTTCTAATGCCTTTTTATCAGCTAAAAAATTAAGTTTAATTACCAAAAAGAAAAATATCAAAGGAAAAAGCACCACACTAAAAAGAGTAAACACCCCAACAACTAAATACCCATTTTCAATAAGAAATTTTATTGTATCAATTAAATTAAAATCCTTACTCATCCCCCCAATATTAAATTGTAAAATAGGGAAAATAAGCCCAAGAAGCATCATCAAAAAACCGCTCAAAGAAGAGACCAAAATCTTTTCTCTTAATCTTGGAATATATTTATAAAGCTCACTACCACAATAATAACAAATAGCCCTCTCACCCTTTTTTAACTTTACCCTTTTTTGAGGAGTTTCGCATTTACTACAAATTACAATATCCTCCAAACAAATCCTTTACGAAATTATGTTAAAATATGTTATAATTTTATATTATAACATAAATAAAAAAATTTTAAGGAGGGGATATGAAAGAGCTAATACTCAAAATGACCGCAAGCAAATGGAATTACTATTTAAGCTTAGCAACTGACTTTCTAACCGCAATTACATTTTTAATTCTTAGCATCTACTACTCAAAAGATATTTGGGCAAGCATTGCATTCTTTGTAGTTGGAGCTATTTTTTTTACATTTTTAGAGTATGCGGTTCACGCTTGGCTATTTCACGAAAATCATCCACTAAAAGTTTTTATAGAAGGTCACGCACATCACCATCAAAATCCTTTTAGCTACGATGCAATGCCATTTTTTATGAGTGCGGTAATTGCAATATTTTTTGTTTGGATATTACATTTTATTATGCCTTTACCAGATGCTTTGGCAATTGTTGGGGGAATGACTCTTGGATATTTTAACTATGGGATTATGCACCATATTATGCACAGAAGAGAATTTAAAAGCAAATATTGGAGATATATGCAAGAGTTTCACTTTGTCCATCACAAAAAACCAAAATTAAACCACGGAATTACTACTGATATTTGGGATAGAGTTTTTGGTACATACTATCAATGGAGTGCAGAGGATTTAAAAGGGATTGAAAAGCTTAAAAGAGTAAAGAAAAAAGCAAAGTAAGCTCCTCTTTATAATCCCTCTCTCCTCTTTCAATCTCATCCATAATCTCTTCAAGCTTTGCGGTAAACTCCTCGCTTACAAACTCGCTAAAAGAAGAGTTATAAACTATCTCAACCACTTTAAATCCAAGCCTTGTTGCAAAAAGGTATCCGTTTTTTTCTACAACATACCCTCTATCAAGTAGCTTTTCAATGGTAATAGCGTAAGTTGATGGTCTTCCAATCCCTCTTTTTTTCATCATCTCAATAATATCGGCATATGTAAATGGAGGATACTTTGATTTTTCAAAATAACTCTTCTTAACCTCTTTTATCCCTTCTTTTATATTATAAACTTTTATAGGATAGATTAAGTTAAATCCATCCCTTAAAATTTGAGTAACAAATTCCTCTCTTTTGCAAATAATTTCAAAAATCTCTTTTTTAACCTCAACTTCTCTCATTTGAGAAGCTATAAATTTCCTAAAAATCAAATCATAAAGTCTCAAATGCTCAAAGCTTAGCTCAATCCCTTTTGAGAGTGCAAAACTCTCTAAATCCTCTTTATCCATTGAAGTTGTCGCTCTTATAGCCTCATGTGCTCCACCTTCTTCAAAACTCCTACTCTTTACAAACTCATCCCCAAAATTCTCTTTTATATACTCTTTTGCAATTTTCATCCCAAGAGATGAGATTCTATGAGAGTCTGTGCGGTGATAAGTAATAAACCCCATCTCAAAAAGCTCTTGGGCTAAGGTCATTGTCTTTTGAGGAGAAAATTTAAGCTTAACTGATGCCTCTTTTAACATCTCAGAAGTGTTAAAAGGCATCTCAAAAAGCTCCTCTTTTCTCTCCTCTATCTTTTTTACTTCAACCTCTTTTATCTCTTCATAAAATTTTTTAGCTTCTTCTTTTTTATCAAACTCAAATTCAACCCTAACATCATCAAACTCAACCCTTACTACATAAACTTTTTCTTTTAACTTTAAAGTCCTCTCACAAATCCATTTTAAAACAGGTGTTTGGACTCTTCCAGCTGAGAGATGGGGGTTGTTTAAGAGTTTTTGAAGATATAAAGAGACTTTAAATCCAACCCACCTATCCAAAATCCTTCTTACAAATTGAGCCGCTACCAAATTCAAATCAACATCCCTTGGATGTTTCAAAGCCTCTCTAAACGCATACTTTGTAATTTCGTGAAATTCAGCTCTTTTGATGTTAAGGTTATATGGCTTATTATTCAAACTCAAATCAAAAGAGATTTTCTCTCCTTCTCTATCAGGGTCAGTAGCAACGAAAATCTCATCAACCTCACTACTTGTTAAATTAAAAGCATTCAAAATCCTATCTTTTTCTTCCAATACCCTAAAAACAGGCACATACTTATCAACAACCCCAAAAACTCCCTCCCTCTCACTCAAATCAAAATCGTGCCCAATACTTGCACTAATAAGCAAAACCCTATCTTCAAGCAAAATTTCCCAAACACTAACTCCATTAACAATTCTCTTGCTTGGCTTACCAAAAAAGGAGCTAATTGTTTTTGCTTTTGTTGGAGATTCTACAATTACAAAAGTTGTCTTTAAATTAAGTTTTTTATCAACTTTTCTACTCTCATCAACTTCTCTTAAAATCTCATCTAAATTTACATCTAAAACCTTCTTAAATTCAGCTTCACTAAACCATTTAAGCTTTTTTCTAAGAGAGTAAAAAGCTTTTTGATTATCAACCAATACCAAAGCAATTCCCTTTGTAAGATGCCCTTTGTAAAATCTACTTGCTCTTCCACTTGCTTGAATATAACCGGTAATATCAGCAGTGAGTATCTTCTCTCCATCAAAACTAATCTCAGGAGAGTTTTTTATCTCTTCTTCATACTCTCTTATAAGCTCTTTTGCTTTTTTTGCTATCTCTTCTAACCTCTCATTTGGTAAATTGAAATTCCAAAAGATATATTTTTTTAAAAGATTTATATAATTTTGAATTTCAAAAGCTTTTTTTGAGTCTATAAGTCTTTTTCTAAGAAGATAAGGAAAGAGTGATAACAAAATAAAATAAAGCCCTCTAAAATCATCGCTACTTAAATTAAACTCCATCTTAGGCACCCCAATAAAAAGAGTATACCTTATAGCTTCTGGCAAATCTATCCCTCTTGCCAATGGATTGCGATAACTTGCAAATCCTACAAAATAGCACTCTCCTCTTATAAACTCATTCAAATACTCATTAAACTCTTCATAAGAGTATGCCTTAATACCATTTTTTCCAAGAAACTCAATATACTCTTTTAACCTCTCTTTTGTCTCATTCCCGGGCAAAAACAAAAGCCCGCCCCTCCCAAGCCTTTTTATCCACTCAATTGACCTCTCCCAAGAAAAATTCTCATCATACAAATCCTCAATATTTCTTAAACTAAGATTTGGTTTGCTAACTTCAAAACCTAACAAATATTTAAAAAGTAATACTCTTTTACTTTTTGGATTCGCAGTAGCTGATGAGACTAAGAGATTGCCTTTTCTTTTCTTAGCAATTTCACTTAGTTTTTCATACTCTTTTTTTTCAATCAACTCATAAGCTCTTTTTAAATCCTCCTTGCTAAATCCAAGAAGCTCTAAAACATCCTCTATCTTTTTGCCAGATTTTAAAATACTATCAACATCATCAACAAACACAAGCTCAAACTCTTTTTTGATAATCTCTTTGTTTTTATAAAGAAATTGAGTTGTAGTAATTAAAATATCATATTCTCCCTTTTTTATCTTCTCTTTCTCTTCTTTCCTACCAGTATAAGCCAAAGCATCAATCCCAAACTCTTTGAGCTCATTTAATGTCTGTATAACTAATAGTTTTGTTGGCAAAACAATATATGAATTTTTGACAAACGCACTAAGCAATATGCCAAAAGTACTTTTCCCAATCCCAGTTGGTGCAAGAAGTGCAAAAGAGTTGCCAAGAAAAAATCTCTTAGCCCACATTTTCTGAATTGATGTTAAATAATTTGAAGTTTTATTATAAAAAAACTCCTCAAACTCCTCTAACTTTTTAGAAGCTATGCAAAATCTCTTAAATTCTCCTAACTCTTCACACTCAAAACTATCAATCTCCCTCATACACTTATCACAAAATTCCCCTTTTGATAATCTAATAGATGTAATATCCCCAAGACATCTTGGGCAGCGGTTTTTATAAATAGCTTTTAGCATTTCTCTCCTTTATTGATTCAAATCAATGAAATTTATCAAAATAATAACTAAAATACCTAAAAAAAAAGGAGAAACAATGTTTGGAATGTTTAAAAACGAAAACAAATCAAAAAAACAATCTTGCGATTTACCATTTCTTTGCTGGCAATGTGAAATGAGCACACCTGGTGGATGTGGAAGCCATGGAGAGAGCAAAGGGGTTTGTGGTAAAGATGCTACAAAAGCAAGACTTCAAGACCTTATGACTTATGGGCTAAGAGGTTTATCTGCATATAGAGAACATGCAAGAGAGCTTATTGAAAAACACGGAAGCAAAAATGAATGGAATACACTAATGGAGATTGACGATGTAACAGCTGAGACTCTATACTTTACATTAACAAATGTAAACTTCAATTTTGATGAGCATATCTCTCAACTTATGAAAGTTGGTCAAGCAGGAGTTAAAGTAATGGATTTACTCGCTGACTTACACACAAAAGCACTTGGTATTCCAGCACCAGTTGAAGTTACTCAAAATAAAGCCGAAGGAAAAGGTATCTTAGTATCAGGACATAATCTTGATATGCTTGAAAAATTACTTCAAAGAATTGAAGAGAGAGGTTTAAGTGATAAAATTGGAGTTTATACTCACTCAGAAATGCTCCCAGCTCACGCATATCCTCACCTAAAAAAATACAAAGCACTAAAAGGAAACATCGGTAAAGCTTGGTATGACCAAACTGATATTTTTAGCAAATGGAGTGGAACTTGTGTAGTAAATACAAACTGCATAGTCCCACCAGAAAAATCACCAAAAGTTAAAAACTATATTGACAGACTCTACACTTACAAAATCGTAGGAGTTGAAGGGGCTAAAAAAATTGAAAACGACAACTTTGACCCGCTAATTGACCACACTCTTGAATTACCAGATATTACTGGATTTGATAGCGATGAAAAAATCGTTACAGGACATCATTATAAAACTGTGCTTGAAGCATATGGAGCAAAAGTTCTTGATGCAATCAAAGAAGGTAAATTAAAAAGAGTATGGGTAATTGCTGGATGTGACGCACCTGGTAAAAAGAGAAATTATTTTAGAGAGTTAGCACTTGCGGTTCCAAAAGACCATATTATTATTACATCAAGCTGTGGTAAATTTAGATTTAACGATGTTGATTTTGGAGTAGTACCTGGGACTGATATTCCAAGGTATATTGACCTTGGGCAATGTAACGATAGTAATGGGGCTGTACATATTGCTTTGACTGTGGCAAATGCACTTGGAATTGAAGATATTAATAAGCTTCCAGTATCAATTGCTCTTATGTGGATGGAACAAAAAGCTATTATTATCCTCTTAGCATTACTTAGTCTTGGAATTAAAGATATCTATATTGGACCAAACGCTCCACAATTTGCAAACGAGGATATAATAAATTTCTTGGTAGAAAAATTTAATTTAGGTGTTATTTCAGGTGACATTCAAAAAGATTTTGGCAAGGATTTAGCAAACTAACCTTGCTTTTTTGTCTCTTTTTTGTAAAATTGAAATAAAAAAGGTATAAGATGAAAAAAATAGGGTTTGAAGATTTTGATACAATGCACGAAGAAGAGTTTGAAATCTTAGCAAAAGTTGTTGCAAAAATTAAAAATCACTTAGAATATAATGAAGAGATTGAAAAATTCTTAAAACACTTAAACGTTCATTTCTTTCAAGAAATAGAATTAATGGAAAAGTATAATTATCCCCTGACTCCAAACCATAATCAAGAACATATTAAAATAATTGGAGAAATTGAGAGGATGTTAGACAAATCCCCAGATGAACTTTTAGAATTTATAAAAAATCGTTTAATTCCTCTTATGGAAGAGCATATACAAACATTCGATAAAATAATGGCTGATTATTTAAAAGAAGCAATCAAAGATGAAGAGTTTTACCAAGAGAAGTAATTTTTTATTGCTTCTTTGTCTTTAATAACCAATTTCCCTTCTTTATTTTCAATAATCCCAAGTTTTTTAAATTTTTTAAGTTTTCTACTAAGAGTCTCGGGAGTAATCTTTAAAAGTTTTGCGATATTGTGCTGCTTTAAAGTCAAAAAAGCCTCTTCATTCTCATAAATAAACTTCGCAATCCTACTCTCAACATCTAAAACCAAAGTATTTAATATCATATTATCAAGAAATCTCATCTTCTTTAAAAGAGAATTCATTACTTTAACACAAATTTTTGGATTATGCAAAAATTTAGAAAACTTCTTAAAATCTACCTTCAAAATAATTGCCTCATTACTTATAACCTTACAATTTGCAGGATAAGGAATATTTTCTAAATTTGCAAGCTCAGCAATTAAAGATGGAGCATTAAATTTGTGGACAATTAATTCATTTCCTTTTGAATCTACTTTATAAACAACCGCCTCCCCTTTTAATATTATATGCAAAAATAAAGGCAACTCTTTTTCATAAAAGACAATATCTCCCTTTTTTAAGTAAATCCTCTTAGAAAAACTCTCAATCTCTTTTAACTCCTCTTCACTCAAACTCTCAAACAAAAAAATATCTCTCATTTATACTCTTTTATAAGTTTTTTTAGCTTTTTAATGTCTTCTTTTGAAGATTTATAGTAAGTTATTTTATAATAAAGTTCATTTATTTCATCAAGTTTCTTATCATTAAACCCCTTCAAAAACCGATAAACACTCTCCTTATTTGGTCTTTTTCCAAGTTTTTTATAAAGAGGTTCTAAAATATCTCTTTTTTTATAAATTCTTTTTACTACAAGATAAATAACCAAAACAAACCCCAAAAACCCAACTAAATATGAAGTTAAATTATTTTTTAAAGATTCCAAAAATCTTTTCTGAGTCTTTTTATTATATCTTAAAATCCAAGTCTCAATCATAAATCTTACCATTGATAGATAAGTGCTAAGAGTTGGAGTAGTTAGTGCCTCTTTTGTTTTTTTATCCACTTTATAAACAAACTCCACAGGATCAACCCTCACCCAAAATCCATTTACCAAAATTTCATCCCAAACATGAGCATCTTTTGTATAGGCTTTATAAAATCCATCATTCCCACTTACTAAATATCCACCAACTAACCTACTCCCAAGCCCAGCCATCCTCGCAAAAAGAGCAAAAGCAGAAGCTAAATGAGTACAATACCCTCTTTTATGCTCAAAAATCCAATCAACTATATTTTTTCCATCCACATCTCCAACTTTTAGAGTGTAAACAATCTTTTGAGATTTAAAAATTTCTATTAATTTGTTAAGTCTCTTTCTCTCATCCTTTATTTTCCTTAACTCCTTAGCAATAATTTGAGCTTTTTTATTAAATCTTTTATCATACAAAAACATATCCTCTCTTAGTCTATAAGGTTTTAGTTTATATTTAAGAGCAGAAGTTACTTTTACAAAAAGAGGCTTTTTAATAGGTTTTAAAGAGAGCAAAATAAAATCCACATTAATCCCATAATCACTCTTCAAAGGCAAATCAACTCCAAAGATAACTTTTGAATTTGTAGGATACTCTTTTAAATAATACTCAATCATTTTGGAAAAACTAACAAGCTCATCTCTTCCATACCCTCTAACCCAAACTCCATTTACATTATTATAAAAAACTCCCCCTCTTAAATAGAGTTTGCCATAATCTTTATTTAGCTTAAATTCAACTACTGGATAAGATGTTGGCGTTAAGTCCTTAGAATTGCTATTTACTACTTTACTAAACCCACTCTCTATACTCTTTGAACTAAAACCAAAAATAAAGTGTTGTTGAGAAGTCCTTGGAAAAAACAAAAACAAAACAACAACCATTGGAATTGAAGAGAGAAAAATTAAAGTAGCAACTTTTAAAGGAGACTTTGAATACTCCTTAACATTTACATACAAAAACACAAAAACCTCAAACACCGCATAAAAAAGCATATAAATATTTTGAAAAGCAACAATTCCCATCCCAAAAAAGAGATAAGGAGAGAGTCTTAGATAAAAATTCTCACCCCTAACCCTTTGCATATAAACAGCCCATAAAAGCAAAGAAACAAGAAGCTGCAAATAAACTTCAAAATTCTTAATCTCAGCTAAATCATAAAAACTTATCAAAATACTAATTCCACCAAGTAAAGCAAGAGGAAGTAATCTTTTTTTATAAACAAAATAAAGCCCAATTATTGCATAAATTTTCATAAAAACAGGAAGTATAAAAAAAAGCGGTAAAAAAGTAACAAAAAGCAAAATATCAATAGAGTGCAAGTTCTTTAAAAACCTCATCAAACCCCTCTTTTGAACTTATTTTTTTATCCGGTAAAATTATCTCAAATTCTATTCCACTATCAAATGCTTCCTTTGCCCATTTTGCAAGCTGGGAAATTCTCTCTTCCTTATCCCCTTTTAACAAAGAGTAATCAAATAAAAGCCTATCAACCCTACTCTCTCCTCCAAATTTTTTTGCTTTAATATCTCCTTTTGCAAGACTTGCCCAGTGGATATATTTTAAACCCTCCCCCTCATACTCTTTTAAACTATCAAAATCCATCTCTTCTCCTCTTAAAAAGGCACTCTTTAAAGACTCTCCTTTTAATTTAGGATAGACCAAAATATCTTTTATTTTAATAGTTTTTGAAAATTTAGCAATTCCTATTGGATATAGACTAAAAATCTCAATTTCTAAATCGTTATATCCTCTTTTATCAAATTTTACCCTATTATCAAATTCTATCGCTTCTCCCTTTACAATTAAAGGTAGCTTATACTCTTCATTTGCAAAAAATCTTCTCTTTTCAAACCTAACCTCAGCTTTTGAGATATTAATCCTCCCAAACAATAGCGAAAAAGACATAAGAGAAAAAACAAAAAACATCCCAATATAAGCAATATTATTATTATGTACATATCCAGCTATAAAAAGCAAAACAATAATAAAAATACCTATCCAAAACTTTTTGGTATTTTTTACTTTAATAAATGGAGTTAAGAATCTTTTTAGCCGCTTCATTATCTTTTAACCTATGATTTATAACATATCCCAAAACTTCCACTACATCTTCATCAATTACAAATTCCCTCTCATTCATCATAGCCCACGATTTAGAAATTTCTAAAAGCGAAATTACCCCCCTCGTTGATAAACCAATCTCAAACATTCCACTCCTACTAACCTCAGCAATATCTAAAAGCATCTCATAAATTTTATTATCTACAAAAATATTTTTTTGTCTTTTTTTATACTCCACAACCGCATCTCTAAAAGAATTAAGCTTAACTTCTTCTCTTTTTAAAATTAGCTTTTCAGATTCCCTACTTGGATACCCAATTGACAAAGAAGTGGCAAATCTATCAATTTGAGATAGAGGCAGAGGATAGATGCCATGTTCTATTGGATTTTGAGTGGCAATTACAAAAAAATGTTCAGGCAGTTTATAAGTTACCCCATCTATACTAACTTGCCTCTCTTCCATAGCTTCAAGCAAAGCACTCTGAGCTTTTGGAGAGGCTCTGTTTATCTCATCAGCAAGCAAAATCTCAGTAAAAATCGGTCCTTTTTTAAAAACAAATTCTTTACTCTTTACATCAAAATAGTTAACCCCAATTATATCGCTTGGGAGCATATCGGCTGTGAATTGAATTCTTTTAAATTGAAGTCCTAAAACCTTGGCAATCGTTTTTGCAATGGTTGTCTTTCCAACTCCTGGGATATCTTCAATTAAGGTATGTCCGTTTGCAAAAAAAGTAGCAAGAATAATTTTTATCTTTTCTCTTTTTCCTTTTACAACTTTTTCAATTTCTTTAATTATCTCTTGAATAATTTTCAACTCCTTTATATAATTTTAAAAAAGGACTTAGCAATGTATGAAGAAATGGCTGAAATTTACAACGAAATAGTTGAAATTGACCTCTCAGTTGATGCTCTATTTTTTAAAACCTATCAAACTAATAAAATCAACTCAATCGTCAAACTCAACAAAGTTGAGATTAAAGAGATAAAACTCAAAAAAAGCACAATTCTCTTTTACACACTAAACCCAGTAATAAGTAATAATCCTCTAAATCCAGAATGCATTTTTAATGTCTATTTACAAGGGAATTATAACATAGAACTTATCTATCAAAGCGAAGATAAAGAGGAGCTTATAAAATTTGAAGAGTATATAAAATCAATTCTTATATAACCTGATACTTCCTAAGCTCCTCTTCGCTTATCCCTTCAATTAGTCCAAGGTTTTTTAATTTTTCAATTACTTCTTTTGTAGTATCAACATCAGGCGGCCACTCTCTATCAAATTCATCAATATTTTTATCTTTATTTGTCCCATCAATTCCAATAATCTCTTCAATCCAAATATCACGCAACGCATCAATATTGTTTGTTACTCTCCAAATTAACATATAAGGATTAAAAGTCTCAGGGGTATTTATAAAGACTACAATTCTAAGATGTTTTTTTAGTGCTTTTAACTTATCAAAAATCTCACGAGCTCTTTTTGTTTTTTTGTATTTTATTACGCAAATTGGATTTTTTGTATGAGTCATATACTGCTTAACTTCTTCTACGCTCTCATCAAGCTCTTTTATTCTCTCAAAAAGCTTTTTATCCTCTAAAATCTTAATATCAATTCCCTTAGCCTCTTTTGTAGCATCAATACCAAGTTTTCCACCTATAAGCTCTTTTATGCTTGAATGGTCAAGCTCATCTACTATTCCCTTACTGATAAGGATATTCTCAGGGTCAAAATGATTTAGAATATATTCAGTAATTTTTTCATAATCCCTAAGAGGCGGGGCATCTTCACCTACAAAAATAGCGTGCTTTACAAAGCTCATCTGCCCAACCCCCCACAGACTATGCATAATTTGAAGGCTGTGTCCTGGGTATCTTGGAGCAATCTTTGCTAAAATAAGATTATGAAAAACTCCATTCTCTGGCATTGCATAATCAATTAAATCTGGTGCCGTTGTTTTTAAAAGCGGCAAAAATATCCTCTCAGTAGCATATCCCATATACTTATCTTCAAGAGGAGGTTTTCCAACAACCGTTGCATAATAAACAGGCTCTTTTTTTGTAGTAATTGTTTTAATGTGCATAACAGGAAATGGTTTTTTAAGAGTATAATAACCAGTATGGTCGCCAAACATTCCTTCAATTTCCATTTCATTCGGGTCACACCACCCCTCAATCACAATATCGGCATCTGCTGGGACTTCTAAGTCATTGCTTATACACTTAACAAGGCGAGGATTTTTTCTTCTTATAAACCCATAAAGCATAACTTCAAAAATTCCTGGCGGCATAGGAGCAGTTGCACACCAAGTCCATAAAGGGTCCCCTCCAATTGCTACACTAACTGGCATTTTAAGACCCGCTTTTTTATACTCCCAAAATAGATGAGCTGAGTCTTTATGAATTTGCCAGTGAAGCCCAAGGCGCTTGTTATCATAAACTTGCAATCTATACATCCCAACATTTCTAACACTTCCATCAAGACTTTTTGTATAAACCTGCCCCATTGTAATAAACTTACCGCCATCTTTCTCCCACGTTTTTAAAATTGGCAATCTATCAAGAGTTGCCGCTTCACCTTCATAAATATGATACTGACACTCAGCATCTTTTACTCTTTTTGGAATAGTGTTTTTAATAGCAAAAAGCTTACCAAACGCTTTTAGTTTCTCACTTAGAGTCTTTGGAGGCTTCATTTTTATTAAAGATTCAATCTCTTTGGCAATCTCTTCTAAATCTCTACCAAAAATCTCTCTTACAACCTCATCATTTGCAAAAATATTCATAACAACTGGAATATCAAACTTTTTGCCATTTTCCATTGGATTTGTAAACATTAAAATTTTAGGGTTTTTCTTTTTTGCTTCAATGTATGCAAGATGAGGAATTTCAAGGTTTACATCAAGAGGGATATCTATAACTTTTATATAGTGCTTTAAATCATCAAGCTTCATCAATCCTCCTTAACAAAACTCCCCTAAGATACAAAGAGTTTGGAATGCTAAGGATATATGGATGATCAGTGTCTTGTTTTAAAAACTCAACTACCTCCAACTCACATCCCTCAATCAAACTGCTACTTAATGCCAAATCCAACAAATCCTTCTCACTCACTGAATAAGAGCAGCTAAAAAGAGCAAGATACCCTCCATCTTCAAGAAGTTTTAAACTATTTACAATCAAATATTTCCACCCCCTAATCGCTCCTTTTTTAGCCGCTTTTGTCTTTGCAAAGGCTGGTGGGTCAACAATAATCAAATCATACTTCTCTTTCTCTTTTTCCAAAAACTTAAAAACATCTTCTCTAACTATCTCATAATTATCAAGGTTATTTAACTCACAATTTCTCTCAATCAAAGAGCAAGCAAGCGGTGAAATTTCAACAAACTTGGTAAAAGAGGCGTTTGCATAAATTCCAAACCCTCCTGCGTTTGCAAACAAATCAAGTGTTTTTTCCCCTCCATATTTACCCACAATTTTTCTGTTTTTTCTCTGGTCAAGGAAAAATCCAGTCTTTTGCCCTTCTTTTAGATAAGTCAAAAACTTTTTGCCATTTTCTTTAATAACAAACTCATCATCAACTTCCCCATAAAGAGTTTGGCTTATAACCTCTAAGCCCTCTTTTTGACGAATTTTATCCCCTTTTTCATAAATTCCTTTTGGAGCTAAAATATCAATCAAAATCTCAACTATTACTCCTTTAAAATTATCCATCCCAGCAGTTGTAAAACTAACAACCAAATTATCCCCATATCTATCCACAATAAGCCCCGGGAGAAAATCGGCTTCTGAGTGGATAAGTCTATAAGAGTTTGTTATCTTTTTAAAAATCTCCCTTTTCTTAGCCGCCTTTTTTATCCTCTCTTCAAAAAAGCCCCTATCAATCAATACCTTTTTAAAACTTAAAACCCTCCCGGCAATCTTACTCTTTGGATTAAAAAAACCAACCGCTATAAACTCCCCCTTATAAACAAAATCAACAACACTTCCGCTATCACACTTAGGAGCTTTTAAAATTTCATTTTGATAAATCCAAGGAAAATGCCTTTTTAGCTTCTCATACGCCTCTTTTTTAATCTCAACCCTCATCAACTTCCTTTAAAATTCCGTTTGCTTTTACATACTCTATCAAATCTTTATAAGTTTTGTGTGAAGTTAGAGTCTTAACATCCCCAACAATAATAAGTTTTCTTTTTGGTCTTGTAATGGCTACATTAAGCCTTCTTACATCACTCAAAAACCCAATCTCTTCATTCTCATTTGCCCTAACCAAACTTACAATTATAATCTCTTTCTCTCTTCCTTGAAATCCATCAACACTTTTAACTTCACTTCCTATTTTCTCTTTTTCAAAAAGCTTTTTAATATACTCCTCATGGTCTTTATAAGGGGTAATTACCCCTATATACTCATCTTTTGCCCCGTTTTGTAAAAGTCTTTTAATAAGCCTTAAAACAAACTCAGCTTCAAGAGGATTATATTTTGAAGGAGAATCTTTTTTTACAGCCTCTAAAAATTTACCCTTGGTATCAAAAAATACATAAGGCTCAACCCCTCCATAAAATTCATCCTCTTTTATACCAAGGTCTTTTATTGTAATATCCTTAATAGCTTCAAATGTCTTTACTTTGCACTCATAAAATTCGCAACTTGGAAAATTATTTATCTTTTCATTCATTCTATATTGAATTTCAAGAGTATAGGCATTATGCGGATAGAGTTTATGAAATCTCTCAAACATACTCACTTTTAACCTATCATCATTACTAAGAATAGTTGGTGGGAGCTGCTTATCATCCCCTGCAAAAATTGCTCTTTTTGCCTTTATAAGAGGAATTAAAGTACTTGGCTCCATCGCCTGAGCCGCTTCATCAATAAAAACGACATCAAATTCTTTTCCTTCTAAAAACTCACTCCCAGCTCCTGAATTTGTAGTAAAAATAGCATCTGCATTATCTAAAATATCCTCCATAATAGTTTTAATTATTGAATTTTTATCTTCATAAAGCTCATTAATTTTTTGTTGGATTTTTATCCACTCAGCCATCTCTTTAACCCACTCAGCCTTAACCCCTCTTTTGCCTTTGTTTACCTTTGCAAGCTCTAAAATCTCCTCATCACTCATCCCTCTTCTTCTGCTTGGGGTTGGCTTTTTGGTGCGTTTTTCTTGAAGGTATTTTAAATCATCAATTTTCTTTATAATCTTTTCTACCTCTTTATACCTCTTATCCCGCCTTATTTTTACATCAAGAGAGTATTTCATCAAATTACTATCAATTTTTGCCGGATGCCCAATCCTTACGATATTGTAATCTTTGAGTTTTTCAACCAGATTATCAACCGCCACATTACTATCAGCGGTAACTAAAATTTTCTCTCCAATGCTGTTTTTAATAACTTCACTCAAAGTAGTAGTCTTACCAGTGCCCGGTGGTCCGTGGATTAAAAAAGCTTCACTATTTAAAGCAAGTCTTAAAGCCCTGTTTTGAGATTCGTTTAAGTTATCGTCCCTAATATCACTTTCTTTAAGCTCTGGGGTTTTATTCCCTAAAATAATCTCTTCATTAAATAGTGACTTTTTCTCTTTTAAAGCCTCTAAGGCTTTCTCCATCCTTTTAAAAGTTATATCATTTACAAATAAATCAAGCCTATAAAGCTTACTTCTAAAAATAGGTTCCTTGCTGTAAACTTCAATAAAATTTTTACCAACCCCGCTAACAACCGCTTCTTGATTGAATTTCAAAGGCTCACCCTTGCTAATTAATACAATATCCCCAACTTTTATTTGATGTTCTGGGAAGTTGTTGCGATTAAACCTGTAAATCTTAAAATCCAAAAACTCCCCAACATACCTCATCCTAAGTCCAAGAACTGCCCTTCCTCTTTTTTGTCTCTCAACTCCACTTAGTCTTTTAATCTCATTTAAATGAAACTCTTTCTCAGCCTCTCTTTCTTTGTCTATTAGCTCTTTAAAATACTCATAATACTCATTTACATCTTTAAATTTAAGTTTCACAAAAAACTCCTTAAAACAAAAATTAATCCTATTACATTTATACCATAAAAAGCCCATTTTTTCTTAATTGCCATTAAAGAAAGAAACAAAAAAACTAAAACTTCCACCAAGCTCACATCCACTTCCCTAACCTTCCCCAAGCTCAAAACTCCTTTTACCAAAAAATCTAAACTCCCGCCCATATTTAAAAGATGCAAAACCACCTCAACAACATAAAAAAACGGAAACAAAAGAGTAATAAAAGGAGCTAAAAAAATAAAATCGCTACTTTTGTGAAAAAAGTAAAAACTATAAACGCTCATAACAACAAAAAGATAAAAAGATAAGAGTATGGAGTTTTTGAAATTTGGCTTAAAGTAGTTAAAAAAGAGATAGATATAAAATACTCCAAGAAAACTTAGCAAAAATCCAAGAGTAAACACGCTAAAAGTAAAAAATAAAAAACTAACCCCCAAAAGTAAACCAAGCACCCTAAATCTTAAAACATCCCTAAGAGTAAAAAACATAAAAAACAAAATCACCTCCAAAAGATACGCCCTTATTAAAGAAGGAGGAAAGTTTGTAAAATAAAGATACAAAAATTCAACTCCCAAAACAATCAAGCCAACATCAAAGTATAAATTTCTGTAAGGAAAGTATTTATGAAAAAAAGAGTAAAAAAGCCTCACAATAAAAAAAACCAAAAAAGAGATAATTCCAAGATGCAAACCGCTAAGTGCAAAAAGATGGGCTATCCCAAGGGAAGAGAGGGCTAAGCGGGTTTGATAATCCATACTCTCTCCCAAAAACAGCGCCCTAAAAAGATTGGAGATTTTCCTCTCTTTATGCTGGATTTCTATAAATTTATCCACCTTTGATAAAGGCAAAAGCTTAATATCATAACTTGGAGCGTAAAAGGATGTTAAATATCCTAAAAAAGAGAGATTTTTTGTAAAAATTTTAAGCCTTAATTTATCGTTAATTAAATTTTTCAAATCCTCATAAGTTGTAGTATAAAAAGTAACTTCCCTGTTTTTTAATTTCAAAACATAATAATCCCTCTTTTTATATTGAGCTATTACCCTTGCTTCAATAACTCTTCTTGGTTTATAAATAAAGCTAAGATAATTAAAAAACAAAAATTCAAATTTAACGATACTAAAAAGGAGTAGCAATTTCAATATTAGCTTCATTCATATCAACTTCATTTACTCCCCCTCCCTTATCCGTAAAGAGAGTGTATGGTTTATGAAAAAGCATCTCAATAGTTCCTGTTGGTCCATTTCTTTGCTTTCCTATAATAATTTCTGCTTCTTCTATCTCTTTTTCTTGATAATCTATATCAATTTGCTTTCCTGCTTCTTTTGCCTCTTTTTGTTTTTTCTTAGCATCAAGCATCCTATAAACATCCTCTCTATAAATAAACATAATCAAATCGGCATCTTGTTCTATTGCTCCTGATTCTCTTAAATCACTAAGCATAGGACGTCTATTTGGTCTTGATTCTAAGGCTCTATTGAGTTGAGAGAGGGCAATAATTGGAATTTGAAGCTCACGGGCTAAGAGTTTTAACCCTCTACTAATCTCAGCAATAGCCAAATGTCTCTCTTTTTGGTTTGAGTTAATAAGCTGCAAATAATCAACAATTGCCAAAGAGAGGTTTGGATTTTGAGCTTTGAGTTTTCTCAGTTTTGCCCTTATTGTATGAATTGTAATGCTTCCCTCATCATCTACAAACAACTCTTTACTTGCCAACTCATCACTAACTCTACTAAGAATTTCCCATTCGCTATCACTTAAATTCCCTCTTCTTATATCTTGAAGAGGAATTTTAGTAGCCGCACTTAACATCCTTAACATCAGCTGCTCTGCTGGCATCTCCAAAGAAAAAATCGCAACTCCCTTATCTTGTCTTAAAACATTTAACGCAAGGTTTAGGGCAAAAGCGGTTTTACCCATAGAAGGTCTTGCCGCAATAATTATCAAATCCCCCTCTCCAAATCCACTCGTTTTTCTATTAAGCTCAATAAAACCAGTATCAAGCCCAGTTACTGTTTTATCTTTTTTTGCGGCTTGTTTTTTTATAAATTCAAGAGTATCTACTATTACCTTAGAGGAGTCTTTAAAATCTCCTGCCATACTTGAAGTTGCAATTGCAAAGAGTTTGCTTTGAATCTCTTCAACTTCTTCAATTGCTCTTTTATCCTCTTGCATTACAATCTTTTTAATCTCATTAGATAAGTGTAAAAGCTCTCTTTTTAACGCAAGCTCCTTTAACTCTTTTGCATAAGCTTCTACATATTCAACCGGAGTTGTAGCTAAAATCTCTAAAAACTTATCTTCATCAAATTTACCTTTTTTAATAAGCTCCTCTTTTAAAAAAATCTCATCAATTGGCAAATCTTTTTTATAAAGCTCCTCCATTGCTTCAAATACCGCCTGATGAAAAGGTAAATAGAAATCCTTTGGCACTAAAATTGCGGCAACATCCTCATACACTTTTCCATCAAAAATAATTGCGTTTAAAATACCTCTTTCAATATCCAAATTATAAAAATTCATCTATTATCTCCTAAAATATGAGTATGAATTACTTTTAAAACATCTCTAATATCTTGGGATTCAAGGAGTGTTTTGAGTTTTATTTTTCTAAGTTTTGGAAGAGTTCTAATTATCTTTTTTATTTCTTCATCATCTTTTGCTTTTTTTATAGCTTCCACCGCATCTTTGCCCAAAATCTTTTCAAGTCTCTCTTTTGTAACTTTTGTCTCTTTTAAAAGCATAAACACAAACACAAAAGCCATTGATGCAATACTAAGCCCAACTAAATATATCATCCAAGCACCACTATCCATTAAATCCCTTTTTAAGTATAATTAAAATAAAATTGCTTGCTTTAAATCTTAAAAAATATGCAATGGGACATCTTAAAGATTTTGTAACAGAGCTTAAAAAAAGAGACTATAACCATAAACCAATTTACATCTCTCAAAAAGAGGTGAGCTACCCCGCCATAAATGGTAAAGCTTCCTGCTTCATGGGTAGATAACCAACCGAAGTTGTCCCCGATAGAGCTACCTTCCCAGGCATAAAATCGGACTGTTCCAGTCCTACTCATTTTATGGACTTAACTTGGTTACTGTTATAATTTTAACAAAATTTATAAAAAAATTCCAACAAAATTTAATTTCCGAGAATTTTTTATCCGCCTTTCATCACCGCCATAAATGGCGATGGTTTTGGCGGGAGTTGCTAAAAAGCTTAATAGGAAGAAGAGAGAATCAAAAAGGATATCAAGGATTATATAGCATAAGAGCGTATAAATTCAAATCAACCACAATGAGTTAAATAGTCTTAACCTCTTCTAAAAACTTATCTAAAAGCTCCTCTTCTTTATATTTTCCTATAATTTCTCCTTTTTTGATTATAAGCCCATACCCCCTCCCGCACGCAATTGCCAAATCAGCCTCTTTTGCTTCCCCTATTGCATTTACAACACATCCCATAACCGCAAGTTTTAGAGGTTTTTTGATGTTTTTTACAGCTTTTTCTACTTTTTTTACAATAGGTAATAAATCAACTTCAATCCTCCCACATGTTGGACAAGAAATAATATCAACCCCCTCCCTTAATCCCAAATTCTTCAAAATCGCTTCTCCTACTCTTATCTCCTCTTCAAGCTCACCTGTAATTGAAACTCTTAGCGTATCCCCTATCCCATCAAGCAACAAAGCACCAAAAGCGGCTGCCGATTTTATTGTAGCGTGGAACTTTGTCCCAGCTTCCGTGACTCCTAAATGAAAAGGATAATCAACAAGAGGGCGTAACATTCTATAAGCCTCAATCGTCCTTATAACATCGCTTGCTTTTAGAGATACTTTAATATCAAAAAAATCCAAATCCTCCAACAATTTAATATGCCAAAGAGCTGATTCAACCATAGCCTTTGGAGTTTGACCATAGCGATTTTCAAGACGCTTTTCCAAACTCCCAGCATTCACTCCTATTCTTATTGGAATTTTCCTCTCTTTACAAACCTTAACAATCTCCTTAACCCTCTCTTTTCCCCCAATATTCCCAGGATTTATTCTAAGCCCATCCACTACCTCAGCCGCTTTTAAGCCAAGCTTATAGTTAAAGTGAATATCGGCAATTATCGGAAGGGGGGAAGACTTTTTTATCTCTTTTAAAGCCAAAGCATCTTCTTTATCCAAAACCGCAACCCTTACAATATCAGCCCCTACAAAGTATAATCTGTTAATCTGATTTAGAGTCTCTTTTATATCTTTTGTTTTTGAAAAAGTCATTGACTGGACAGAAATTGGAGCATCCCCCCCAATCTCAACATTTCCAACTTTTATTTTTCTTGTAGGGTATCTTTTAATCATTTTTTCCCTTTACAAAGTGATAGATAAATTCAACATTCCCCTCTTTCCCTCTTATACTAGCCTCTTCACTTCTTATAAGCCTCCACCCAAAACTCTCAGCCTCTTTTTCAAACCTCTCTTTTGCCATTTTAATAGCTTCTTTATCAACAACTACTCCTCTTTTATCCCTCTTTGCATCCTTACCAACCTCAAATTGAGGCTTAAAAAGCAAAATAATATCCCCCTTTTCAATTAAACTATCAATCTTTTTTAAAATCTTTAAAAGAGAGATAAAACTAACATCACTTACTATAACATCAAACTTTTTAGGATAACTAAAATCCCTTATATCCATATTCTCAAAAAGCTCAACCTTATCTCTTAACTTCTTATGCATCTGCTCAAATCCAACATCAACCGCAACAACCCTTGCACCCCCTTCAAGTGCCACTTCACTAAATCCCCCAGTAGAACTTCCAACATCTAGCAAAAGTTTATCTTTTAAAGAGATATTGTACTTTTGCAAATAACTTTTAAGTTTCAAAGCCGCTCTACTTACATAAACTTTACCCTCTAAAAGCGAAATCTCCTCATCCTCTACTTTAAAACTCGGCTTAGTTATTATTTTTTGATTAACTTTTACTTTCTCATTTTTTATAAGCTCTTTGGCTTTGTTGCGAGAGAGATTAAATTTTTTAGAAACTGCTTCATCAAGTCTCAATTTTTACCTTTTTTGAGAAATTTTATCAAATTGAAAAAAAAATTGGTATAATAAAGCACTAAAACCAAAAGGAGAAACAATGGATGGATTTAGCGGATTTATGGCATTGGTTTTGTGTGTTAGTGCCACTTTTGCAATGCTTGCAGTTGCATTTAGTGCTGTTAAAAAGTCTCCACTTAACAAAAACTAAGAGAGTAAATCTTTTATACTCTCTTTTATACTCTTTTTCTCATACAAAATTTTATAAACTTCGTTTGCGATTGGAGTATAAATTGAATACTTCAACGAAAGATTATAAATAGCCTTGGCAGTATATACTCCCTCAGCTACCTCTTTTAACTCTTTTAAAATGTCTTCAAGCATTTTCCCTTTTGCCAAATTTAATCCAACCCTATAATTTCTACTTAAAGGAGAATTCGCACTCAAAAACAGATCCCCAGCTCCTCCAACTCCTAAAAAGGTATCCTTCTTTGCCCCAAATCTCTCACCAAACCTATCCATCTCAACAAGCCCCCTTGCAATTAAAGCTGCTTTTGCATTATTGCCAAGATTTAGCCCCTCACAAATTCCAGAAGCAATGGCAATTACATTTTTATAAGCCCCAGCAATCTCTACGCCAGCTACATCTAAATCAGTATAAATTTTAATAAACTCCGGGAAAAAGTCCTCAAACTCTTTTGCAAGGGAGAGATTTTTTGAAGCAATTACAAGGGCTGTTGGTTTTTTCTCTTTTACCTCCTTTGCAAACGAAGGACCGGATAAAAAAGCAAGATTTTCATCACTTACATACTCTTTAAAAATCTCATCTAAAAATTTATTACTCTTTGTATCAATCCCTTTGCTTGCTACAAGAATCTTTTTATCTTTTAATTTATCTCCATTTTCTCTTAAAAAATCTCTAATACTTTGAGCAGCAATTGCAATAATAATATATTTTCTTTTTAACGCTTCATCCAAAGATACAAAATTTTTAATATCTCTTTTTCTTCTTGATGTAATAACCTTATTATTAACCTTTAACACTTCAAAAATAGCACTTCCCCAAGCGCCAGCTCCAATTACGCTTATCATCTATTCTCCTTGCAAATCCTTTTTAAATCTTAAAATATCTTCTCTCTCTCCAACTATTACCAAAATATCATCTCTATCAAGTTTATGATTTATCCCTTTTGTAACAAACTGCACATCCTCACTCATCTCTTTATCTACAATCGCAATAATTAAAATATTATACTTTTGCTTTATCTCTTTGTAAATATCTTTTATAAATTTCCCATCCAAAAAAGAGTTTGGGGGAATTTGAATATCATCAAAAATTAAAGTATTATCATTAAAGATAATCTCTTCAATAAGCTTTAATGTAAGTGGTTTTTTTAGAATCGTCATAATTCTATTTGCCGTAACTTCATATGGATTAATTGTCTTCTCAACACCTGCTAATTTATACTTATATTCGTTATCTTTATTTGAAACCTTAGCAACTATTGGAATCTTAGGAAATAAATCTTTTATAGTAAGACTTAAAAAAAGATTTTTATCTTCATCCCTTAATACACAAAGAGCAATATCAAATTTATCGAGCTTTTTAATCTCATCATCAGTTATATCCATAAGCCTTACAACATCAAAAAGTTTGCTCTTAGCTCTTTTTTCCTCTTCTTTATCAAAAACAACAACTAAAACATCTCTTTTACTTAAAAACTCAGAAACCCTCTCTCCAAAATCATCAAACCCAAAAAGTGCTACTTTCATATACTACTTCTTTCTACCAGATATTTAAAATAGTTAACGCTAATGCTATACCCCATCACAACTATCATATCCCCAGCTTCAAGTTCTAAATCATAAGGAGGATTAAAATAAAAATACCCCTTTTCAATTGTTAAGGTCGCTTTTAATAAAGAGGATGATTTTTTCTTCATTACTCCAAATAAAACAAGCTTATATTTATCAAAATCCACATCCCCTATAAGCTTTCCATCCAAAATAGAATTCTCAATTACAACAACCTCATCAACCACTGCATTTTTCTTTTCAGTCAAAATTGCATCAATTACCTCAAAAATAATAGGATCAGCAATATACTCAGCCATCAAAAGTGCAGTTACTGTCGTTGGCACGACTACATATTTTGCACCAGCTTTTTTCATTTTAGATACATTACTCTCATAATTTGCAAGCGCAATTATCTCAACCTCATATCCTTTACTTTTGCAAAATGCATTAATACTTAAAATCATAAAAGAATTGGAAATATCATTATTTGTCAACACAAAGACTTTTGTAATCTTTTCAAAATCCAAACTCATTAAAAAATCTTTTAAAGAAACATCCCCTTTAATTGCAACATAACCTTTCATAGAAGCTTTTTTAACTCTCTCTTCATCAATATCCACTACCACAAAATCCTGATTTTCTTTTTTAAACCTCTCACAAAGTATCTCAGCCTCATTTGAAAAACCACAAATCAAATAAACATCATTCATCCCTTTAATTAACCTAACAACCCTTTCAGCTTTAAGCTCTTCAAGTTTTTCGGTAAAAGCCGATGCTATAATTGATGTTGCAAAAGAGATAAAACCAATACCAATTATAATTAATATCATAGTAAGGATTTTGCCCTCATGAGTAACAGGCGTAATGTCACCATAACCAACAGTGGAAATGGTAATTAACGACCAATAAATTGCATCAAAAATATTTTGAATCTTTTCATTAGCATGAGCTTCAAAAACATAAATTACAGCTCCTCCTATAAATGTAACAAATGATACTGCAATAAAGAGAATAAAAAGTTCAAATTTTTTATTGGCTAAAACTTCAATAAAAGTATTTATGCTTTTAGTATATCTTAAAAGCTTAAAAAGCCTAAAAATTACAAAAATCCTAAAAATTCTTAAAGCCCTATAACTTGGTAAAATTGCCAAAAGGTCAATAATTGCAAATGGAGATTTAATATACTCCCATTTTTTAAGAATAATCTCTTTTAAAACTTTCTTTAAATTAAATTCTCTTCCTACAAAATTTGCTTCTTCATACTCTGCAATAATAATTTTATGAACATCATTATAAACCCAAAACCTAATCAAATATTCAATAGCAAAAATTGTAGTAATAAAATAAAAATCAAAATCCTCCAAAAGCGGATGAACATCATTTTTAATATCATAAAGCAAAATTCCAACACTAAGTAAAACCAAAACAAACATAAAAGCATCAAAAATTTTTTTATATTTAAAGTTATCATCATTCATTAACCGCCAAAAAAACTCTTTTACTTTGCGGTAAGTTATATTTGAATCAAGAAAAAAAGCAAAAGCGATAAGGGATTTTATAAAAGCCTCTTTTGGAGTTGTGCTTTTTAGATATTTAAAAAATGTCCTTATCACTTATAAACTTTAACTAAGTTTAGATTTTAAGATTTTATTTACAAGCTGAGGATTTGCTTTTCCTTTGCTTGCTTTCATAACTTGACCAACAAAAAATCCAAAAAGCTTCTCTTTACCAGCTTTATACTCTTCTACTTTATCTTCATTTGCTTTAAGCACCTCATCAACAATCTTCTCAATTGCTCCCTCATCGCTTATCTGTTTTAATCCAAGTTTCTCAATTGCAACGTCTACTTCAACATCTTCTTCCATTAAGTAATCAAGTACTTTTTTACCACCAGCTCCACTAATTACTGCCTCTTTTTCTCTTTTTGCAATAAGAGATAGTTTTTTAGGAGAGATAGGAGAGTCTTCAATACTAAGCCCAGCTCTATTAAGTCTTCCAAGAAGCTCAATTGCAAGATATCTATTTGCCATTTGAGGCTCAACCCCAAGCTCAATCATCTCTTCAAAAAACTTAGCAAGCTCAGGTTCAGCTGTTAAAACCCCAGCATCATACTCTTTAAGCCCAAATTCTTTAATATAACGCTCTTTCTTCTCATCTGGAAGCTCTGGAATTTTGATATCAAAAAATTCATCCGGCACAACAAGTGGCAACAAATCAGGCTCTGGGAAATATCTATAATCTGCTGATTCCTCTTTGCCTCTCATAGAACGAGTTTCACCCGTTTTACTATCAAAAAGCCTTGTCTCTTGAATAACCTCATCGTCATACTCATCATATTCATACGCTTCAATATGACGCTCAACTTCATAATCAATTGCTTGTTTTATAAATTTAAATGAATTTATGTTTTTAATCTCAACTCTTGTTCCAAATTCTTTTTGCCCAAGGGGTCTAACTGAAACATTAGCATCAACCCTAAAACTCCCCTCTTGCATATTCGCATCACTTATTCCAAGATACTTTACAATTGCGTGAAGTTTTTTAAGGTATGCAATAGCCTCATCACTGCTTCTCATATCAGGTTCGCTTACTATTTCAAGTAAAGGAGTACCAGCTCTATTTAAGTCTACTTTTGAATAATCTCCTTCGTGAATACTCTTTCCAGCATCCTCTTCTAAATGAGCCCTTGTAATTCCAATCCTTTTTTTACCATCTTTTGTCTGAATAAAAAGCTCCCCATTTTCTACAATTGGAACTACAAATTGACTTATCTGATACCCTTTTGGAAGGTCAGGGTAAAAGTAATTTTTTCTCTCAAATGTGCTTTTTTTATTGATTGTAGCATTTACAGCTTTTCCAAACATAACCGCTTTTTTTACCGCCTCTTTATTCATAACTGGCAAAGCCCCAGGAAGCCCAAGACACGTTGGACAAGTATTGACATTTGGCTCATCCCCAAAACTTGTAGGACAAGAACAAAAAATCTTTGTTTTTGTATTAAGTTGCACATGCACTTCAAGCCCTATTACTACTTCATATTTCATTTATTCTCCTTTATTTTATTCTACAACAAATCTAAATCCAGCTTTATGCAACGCTCTTTTTATTGCTTCTTGATGTTCAACTCCTCTGGTTTCAAGAGCTACACTCACATTTGCATCGCCTATTGCCAAATTCAAATCAGTCCTATCATACCCAATTGATACAATATTTGCTCTCTCTTTTGCAAAAATCTCCGTTAGTTTCATCAATGCCCCCGGTTTATCAACAAGGGTTATAATAAGTTTCATCTTTCTATGAGATTTAAGCAACCCTTTTTCAATAATCAAATTAATCATTGTAACATCAATATTACCACCACTCAAAATTACTCCAACTTTTTTAGGAGATATAAATTTTATTTTATGGTGTAAAAGTGCAGCAATTCCAACAGCCCCAGCACCCTCAACCACAAGCTTTTGTCTCTCCATTAAAAATAAAATTGCATTAGCAATCTCTTCATCATCCACTTCAACTATATCATCCACAACCTCTTTAATTATCTCAAAAGTAACAGGAGAAGTATCCCTAACAGCAATCCCATCGGCAATTGTTTTTACAAAAGCACTATCTTGCACACTTCCAGATAAAAAGCTAAGCCTCATAGCAGGAGCCCCAGCAGCCGTCACTCCAATTACTTTAATATGAGGATTTATCTGCTTAACTGCACTCCCAACTCCGCTAATAAGCCCCCCTCCTCCAACTGGCACAATAATAACATCTAAATCAGGCACTTTATCAAGCATTTCAAGCGCTATTGTTCCTTGTCCTGCCATTACATCATAATCGGCAAAAGGGTGGATAAACTCCATATTCTTCTCTTTTGCAAGGTTTAGGGCATATTCATATGCTTCATCGTAATTATTCCCAGCAAGTACAACCTCACCTCCATACTCTTTTACGCCACTTACCTTTGTAAGAGGAGTTGCTTCTGGCATAACGATAATTGATGGAATGTTAAAATAATTTGCACTAAACGCAACTCCTTGGGCATGATTTCCAGCACTTGCTGCAATTACCCCTTTTTCTCTTCTTTTTTGAGGAAGTGAAGCTATTTTATTAAAAGCTCCTCTAAGTTTAAAAGCTCCGGTTGTTTGAAGATTCTCTTTTTTTAAAAAAATTTCATTCCCAACTTTTTGAGAGAGAATTGGAGCATAAGCAAAAGGAGTTTTATAAATTACCTTCTCAATTCTTTTTTTTGCTTCTTTTATATCCTTTAAATTTATCATAAAAGTCCCTCACTCTCACATCTCTTATGCTCTACCATCAAACACTTATCCTCAATATAAAAAACCCCGGCTTCTTTGGCTATCCTTTTTGATTCTTCGTTTTTAATCCCTTCTTGTAAAAAGATACACTTAACCCCTGGAAGCTTAACTGCTTTTTGAACAATTGGAGGAGTATCTTCGCTTTTTCTAAAAATATCAACAATATCCACCTCAAAATCAATCTCATCCAAACTTCTATAAACCCTCTCACCCAAAATCTTCTCTTCTCTTGGATAAACAGGCACAATCTTATAACCTTTTTCTTGCATATATTTTGCAACTTGGTGAGATGCTCTGTGCTCTTTTGGAGAGAGACCAACTACTACAATTACCTTACTCTCTTTTAAAACTTCGCAAAGTTTTTTATCAGCCCTATTAGCACTTGGAAGCTCACAAGCATTCATTTTTCGCCTTTTTTAGCAAAATTATATCAAAATTTAACTTTTTCCTCTTGAAGAGAAAATAAAAAAAGAGTAAAATTTTTTAAGGCCAATAAAAGGAGGAAGAATGAAAAAGTCTGAATTAATCAAAGAAGTTGCAAAAAGAAGCGGACTTAGCCAAAAGGATGTATCAAAAGTAATTGAGAGTGCAATTGAAGTAATCCAAGAAGCATTAAAAAAAGATGAAAAAGTAAGTATTATTGGATTTGGAACTTTTGAGAGAGTAAAAAGAGCTCCAAGAAAAACAAAAATTCCAAAAACCGACAAAGAAGTTTTTATTCCAGAGGGGTATTCAGTTAGATTTAGAGTTGGTAAAAAACTAAAAGAGGCAGTTAATTCTTAGCCTCTTTACTTGCAAATAAAAGAATTTTTCGCTATAATTTTACATCTACTTGCCGAAGTGGCGGAACTGGTAGACGCGCCGGACTCAAAATCCGGTGGGCTTTTGCCCATGTGGGTTCGAGTCCCACCTTCGGTACCACTCCATTAATTGTGTTTTTTAGTTTTTTAGCATCGCTGAAAATCTTCAAAAGGTCTACAATGGAAGTTTCATATCACGCAGCAAAAAGATTTCTTCAAAGAGTAAAAAAATTAGAAAAACTTACACACGAAGAGATTATAAACACTCAAAAATTATTATATGAGCTTGTAAAAAATCTAAAACCTCTAAATGTTAGCGGATATTGCCCTTTGCCAAATTATTCTAAAAAGTTTTTAATAGCATATAACGAAAATACAATAACAACAATTCTCCCAAAAGAGTATGTAAAGTCTGAGAGGCTCTATTATTCAAAAAAAATTTCAAAAAAAGAGTATAAAAAACTTACAAAAGAGATTTAAGTTTCCTTTCTATTTCTAAAATTTCATCTTGACTTAATACGCTTTTTAACTGTTCAATAAAAAGTCCTCTCTCTTTTTTAAGATAAGCTTTTAAAATCTCCTCAAAATCATCAAATTTAGAAAATGCATCAATTGAATTCTCTTCACACTTACTTTTTATAAATTTAAGCATCCTAAAAAGGATATCTCTAACTAACATATTCTCCATCACAAATTTTTTTGCCTTTTCATTTGTACCAACTGAATAAACTTGCAAATTAAAATGGTATTCAAGCTCATCTTGCATCTTTTTAACTAAATCACAAAGCTCCTCTAAAAAAGGAGCTGGATTTTGGAAGTTAAAGTTATCCCTTAAAAATTCCATCTTGTTAAAAATCTCTTTAATCTCTTTTTGATGATTAATTATTGGCTCTAACATACCTATCCTTAGTGTAAAAAGTGTCTTTTGCCTGTAAAATACATAGCAATCCCATGCTCATCAGCCGCTTTGATAACTTCATCATCCCTAATACTTCCACCTGGCTGAATAATAGCTTTTACCCCAACACTTGCCGCATAATCAACGCTATCGCGAAATGGGAAAAATGCTTCACTTGCCATACTAGCACCTTTTATATCAAGCCCAAGGCTTTTTGCTTTTTCTACCGCACATTTTGTAGCATCAACCCTACTTGTCATCCCCATTCCAATTGCCACAAGTTGAGAGTCTTTTACAAAAGCAACGCAATTACTTTTAGTTAAAGCGGCTATCTTCCAAGCCATCTCCAAATCACTCTTATCATCTACACAAACTTTTGTTACACATTTTGCCTCTTTTACTTCATCCTCATCTACAAAATCTGCATCTTGAAATACAAATCCACCCTCAATATGTTTAAAATCCCAAACATCACCTGGAATTTCAAGCTTAGCTCTTCCAAGGTCAAAAAGTTTAATTCTTTTTTTGTTTTTAAACACCTCAACCGCCTCATCAGTTATCTTCCCAGCAATCAATACCTCAACAAAAATTTTATTAATCTCCTCAGCAAGTTCTTTTGTAACAACCCCGTTAACCGCTACAACTCCACCATACGCACTAATTGGGTCACACTCCAAGGCTTTTTTCCAAGTAGTTATTAAATCACCCTTTTTAGCAGCACCACACGGATTTGCGTGTTTTATGATTGTAATTGCCCCTTCCCCAAGACTAACAGCAAGCTTAACAGCTCCGTTAATATCGGTTAAGTTGTTAAAGCTTGGCTCACCTTTTATAATATTTAGCTCATTCCAAAAATCTTCAAACTCATACAACGCACCTCTTTGATGAGGATTTTCGCCATAACGGGTATTAAACACTCTCTTACCAACGATAAACCTCTTATCCCCAAACCCTCCTTTAAATCTCTCATTCATATAATTTGCAATCATAGAATCATAAGCAGCCGTATGCTCAAAAGCTTTTATCATCAAATCTCTTCTAAATTCAAAATCATCCTTCCCATTTTTTAAAGCATCAACCACCATATCATAATCATTTGGATTTGTTACAATAATTACATCCTTAAAGTTCTTAGCCGCACTCCTAACCATTGTTGGTCCGCCAATATCAATATTTTCAATAATTTCATCAAAATCGTCAGTACGTTCAATTGTCTCTTTAAAAGGGTATAAATTCACAGCCACTAAATCAATCCTCTCAATCCCAAGGCTTTTTGCCTCCTCATCATCAATCCCGCTTCTGTATAAAATCCCCCCGTGCACATAAGGATTAAGCGTTTTTACTCTTCCTCCAAAACACTCAGGAAACTTTGTAACTTCACTAATATCGGTTACTTTAATACCATTTTCTTCTAAAACCCTTTTTGTCCCGCCGGTTGATATTATCTCAAATCCAAGCTCAACTAAATTTTTAGCAAAATCAACTATCCCGCTCTTATCGCTTACACTAAGCAACGCCCTTTTTGCCATAGATATCCTTTTTTTTGTGAAATTTTACTATAATTTTGAAAAAAGGCTTATAATGGAATATAAGTTATATTTTGATTATGAGAACAAAAAAGCTCAAAAAGAAGCTTACGAAAGAGTTTTAAAAGAGTATGAAAGCCAAGAAATTGGATATTATCATCTCCCAGAACACTCCAAAAAGTTTAAAAATTTAAAATTTAAAAACTTTGAAGAAGTTGTAATAATTGGAATTGGAGGAAGCTCTCTTGGAACTAAATCAATTTATGAAATGATAAAAAACAAATACCCTATAAAAAAAATGATTTTTTTAGAAAATCCAGACCCAATTGACTTAGAAACCAAATTTAGCCAAATTAAAAATCCTCTCTTTTTTGTAATTTCAAAATCGGGCAAAACAATTGAGACAATCTCAATCTTTAAAAAAGTAATAAAACATTTTAATCTACAAAAAGGAGCAAAAAACCTAAAAATAATAACAGACCCATCCTCACCCCTTGAAAAATTTGCAATTGAGTGGGACTTAGAGGTTTTTAATATCCCCAAAAATGTAGGAGGTAGATTTTCAGTATTAAGTGCTGTTGGAATGGTGCCTTTAAGAGCAACTGGAATTGATATAACAAAAATATTACAAGGAGCAAAGGAGTTTAGAGATAGATTTTTTGAAAAAAAAGAAGAACACCTCCTAAAAAAAGCCGCCTTTTATGCAAGAAACTATAAAATTTACCCAGTTAATGTAATGTTTGCTTATTCTACAATTCTCAATGCTTTTAAAGAGTGGTATGTGCAACTTTTTGGAGAATCTCTTGGAAAAAACGGCAAAGAGATTATGCCAGTTGGTCATATAGGAAGTATTGATCAGCACTCATTTTTACAGCTTTTAATGGAAGGGATGGGACACAAAACCATAACTTTTTTAAAAATTCAAGATTTTGAAAATCCCCTTAAAATTCCAAATATAAACCTACCTTTTCTTGAAGAGACAAACTTTGTAAATGGAGCAACTTTTGAAAAGTTAATTAATAAAGAAGAAGAAGCTACAAAAGAAGCACTAATTGCAAAAGAGTATCCAGTTGATGAAGTTATTTTAGAAAAACTAACTCTTTATAACATTGGAGAGCTCATAATGTATTATGAAATCTTAACAAGTGCAATTGGGAGTTTACTTGATATAAACACATACAATCAACCGGGAGTAGAAATTGGAAAAGTTATCCTCAAAAATAAATTTTAAAGACTTAGGATTGATAAAGTATGAACATTTTTTAACCCTCCAACAAAAGCTAACTCCTCTTAAAGAAAACTTCCTTCTCTTTGCCACTCTAGATATTAACGATGCAAAAGAGAGTTTAACAAAAATTATAAAAGAGGTATTCAATGAAACCAAAAGTTAAAGCCCCAAGCCTTGAAGTTATTCAAAAAACAAACACCATAATTAAAAAATATAATATAAATACCATCTGCTACTCTTCAAAATGTCCAAATTTAGCTGAGTGCTTTAAAAGAGGCAGTGCTACTTTTATGATACTTGGAAATATCTGCACAAGGAATTGTAAGTTTTGTAATGTAACATCAGCTACCCCAAAGCCACTTGATGAGAGTGAACCTTTAAGAATTGCAATGGCTATAAAAGAGCTTAATTTAAAATATGCAGTTATTACATCAGTTGATAGAGATGATTTAGAAGATTTTGGAAGTTTACACTTTTATAAAACAATTGAGACTATCACTTCTTTAAACCCCTCCACTAAAATTGAAGCCTTGACTCCTGACTTTCAAGGGGATATAAACGCCCTAAATCTAATGGTAACTTCAAGTGCATATAAGCTTGCTCACAACAT
>JAMOSZ010000047.1 GCA_027062625.1 Nautiliaceae bacterium | reverse complement strand
TGTCTTCTTTTATTAGCTCTATTCTTTTAGATAAGTCCAAGCTTTTTAGCTTTTTTTCGAGCCATTCCTTTTCAACAACTGTTTCTCCTAATTTCTTTGCCAGTAACTCTTTTTCTTTTTGAAGTTTCTCAATCTCTTCTTTATAATCTTTTACCACACTGCTTTTATCAAATGCCAATACCGCATTTTCTAAAAACTGCTTTTTCCATTGTTTTACCGTATTTGGATGCAACTCAAATTCACTCGCTACTTCATTTATTGTTAAATTCTCTTCAAACATTTTTATTACCCAAATTGCTAGTTAAAATGGAATAAAAATTGTTAGAGCTCCACAAAAAGCTTGGGAGGTTTTTTATGGAGCAAAGAATTATAACAATTTTTTATTTAATTGACGAATATTTAAAAACAATTGGGATAAAAGACGATAAAAGGGCAAAAGTATCAAATAGTGAGATATTATTGATAGGGTATATAGCCATGGAAGATTTTAACGGGAATTATTATAAAGCATATCAATATGTTAGAGAAATGAAAATAGTAAAAATGTTGGAATATACAAGATTTATCCGCAGAATAAACAAATTAGAAAGCGTAATAGAAAAACTGTTTTTATGGCTTGCGGAATTGTTTAAAAGATTAGAAGGAGCACAGATTTATTCTGTAGATTCGTTTCCTGTGGAATTGTGCCAGATTTCAAGAGAAAAAAGATGTAGATTATATAACGACGAAAAACTAAAAGGTTTTAACGCTTCTAAAAACAGATATTTTTATGGTTTTAAGGTTCATATGGTGGTTAACACCAATAAAGAGCCGGTATTTTTTTATATCTCTGAAGGGTCAATGCATGATGTTAAGGCATCATATAATTTTTTACCGTTTGTTCCTAAAAATTCTATTGTTATTGGTGATAAAGGTTATGTTTCTGATGATTTAAACAATTTTTTGAGTAAATTTGGAATTAAACTGTCTCCAATATTTAGAAAAAATATGAAAAAAGATAATGAATATTTGATTAAAAGAAAAATAAGAAAAAGCATTGAAACCGCTTTTTCTATTATTACCGGTAAATTTGGCAAAGTTATTAAAGCAACCTCTATCGGTGGTTTTTTAACGAAACTTAAGCTTTTTATTTTAACTTATAGTTTCGACTGTTTTTTGAAACTGGATAAAGATAAACAAAATTTACTTTTTAACTAGCAATTTGGGTATTATTACTTTTTTCTTAAATTCCGCACTAAAATTTCTTCTTTTTTTGCTCATCTTTTATCTCCTTTTTATTGCTCTCTTTAAACATATTTTAACATCTCTTTCTGGTCTTTTTTTCGGGGGACATTATAATTACAAGTGTATTCATATTTTTGTATTGGAGATAAATTTCCATTATTTCTTTTTTTTAAATTTTTCCAAATTTTCATAAAATTTCCTTGACATAAGGAAGAAAACTTAATATACTTTCAATCTCCAAAACGAGAAGGGCACTTAAAAGAGTGCGAGATGATTGAGAACTTAGATATAAGTATTATACACCCAAGAGGGGCTAAGAGTTATTGTAGATAATAAATAATGAAAAAGCCCGATAAGGGTATAAACTAAAGTCAACGTAAACCTTTGATTTTGGGACAAACTTTTTATATGGAGAGTTTGATCCTGGCTCAGAGTGAACGCTGGCGGCGTGCTTAACACATGCAAGTCGAGGGGCAGCAGCACCCTTCTTCGGAAGGGTGGCTGGCGACCGGCGGACGGGTGCGTAACACGTAG
>JAMOSZ010000046.1 GCA_027062625.1 Nautiliaceae bacterium | reverse complement strand
AGGAGAAGAGAGGCTTTATTTTGTGCTTGAGAGTAAAGGAAGTGATTTAGAAGAAGATAGAAGAGGAAAAGAAAATCAAAAAATTAAATGTGCAAAGAGACATTTTGAGCTATTGTCTTGTGAATATAACGACCTAAAATATGTAGTTGAAAAGGATTTTGAAGGATTTAAAAAATATTTATAGTTAAAGGTATAAAATGAATACATCTGTGGAATATTTGAATAAAATCAGAAAAAAACTAATAGATTTTAGTAAAAGAAATAGTTTAATAAATTATAAAAAACCTTCTAAGAAATTTAATGTAGATATCATTGAAAGTAGTATAGCAGGAGCATATGAAAAGTTAGTATTACAAGAGTCAAAATTATCTTTTAAACCTTTGATAGAAAACAAAATAAAATATACGACTTCTCACCAATTAGATAGTGAAATCCCAGATGATGAATTAAGAAATTTTATTTTAAAAAATGAAAAAATTAATCCTCAAAATACTTTAGAAGAATTAAACGATTTAAAATATTTAAAAACTCTTCAATTTTCAGAAGAGCTAGAGAAAAAATTAAACAATATTTTTTTAAAGAACAATTTGTATATAGAAGAAACTGGTAATAATATACTTTATTTAAGCTTAGGTTTTTTAAGATGGAAAGAATCGGACAGTAGTTCAATTTATTATAAATCTCCTTTAATAAATATACCCATAAAAATTAATAGAGTCAAAAATAAGATTTCTTATAATTTTTTTATAGAGTATTCGGGAGAAGATATTGAAATAAATAGTTCTCTACAAATGAAATTAAAAAATGATTTTAATATTGAATTGCCTGAATTTGATTTTGAGAATGATAATATCGTTGAATATTTTAAAACTTTATCTAATTTTTTTAAACAAAAAAATTGGGAAATTATTTATGATATTAAGTTAAATTTTTTAGCTTTTAATAAAATTTGGATTTATAAAGATTTAAATCCGGATAAATGGGATTTAAGTGATAAAAATTTATTAAAAATTCTTTTGGAAGGGAATGAACAAAATGAAAACTTATCAATAACAAATATTGAAAATAAAAATGAATTAATAACAAAAGTTCCAATTGTTTTGGATGCTGACTCTTCTCAATTTGAATCAATCATAACTGTATTGAATGGTAAAAATTTAGTAATAGAAGGACCTCCAGGAACAGGAAAATCACAAACCATTTCTAATTTAATAGCTTCTTTAATATATGAAGGGAAAAAAGTTCTTTTTGTTTCAGAAAAACTTGCAGCTTTGGAGGTTGTAAATAAACGATTAAAAGAGGTAGGCTTAGGAAACTTTTGTTTAGAAGTACATAGTAATAAAACTAAAAAAACTACTTTGTTGGAATCTATTAAAAATAGACTAAATAAAAGTTATAAAAAACCTCAAGAAATAGAACAAACTAAATTAATTTTAGAAGAAAAACAAAAGCAAATTCAGCGATATATTGAAGCTTTGCAAGAAAAAATATTGCCTATTAATAAAACAGTATTTGAGATGTTTTGGTTAATAGAGAATTATTTGATTAATTTAGGAGATAATGTAATTAATATTGAAATTAAGGATGCAGATAAATTTTCTGAAAAAATTTTAATTGATATTGAGGAATTACTGAATATTTATATTAATTATTTAGAAGAATTTAAATTTCATATTCACTTTTGGAATTGGATAGAGTTAAGTAAAACTGATTTTTTAAAAAAAGATGATTTTTTACGAGAGCTTAACGAGTTAGTAGAAATT
>JAMOSZ010000045.1 GCA_027062625.1 Nautiliaceae bacterium | reverse complement strand
GGTAACGATAAAAGACGCGAAGTTATCCTGTTAAGCAAACTAACTTCATCATTAATATTACACAAAATCGATATTAAATTGTCTTCTATACTTTCACTCTCTATTAAATACTTACAGTCCAAACTTTGGATATCAAAAATTTCATATCTATAACTTATATTTTTTCTTTTATAAAAGTTTTGCATTTTTAATTTTTCATTTCCCACATATAAAACGACTTGAATAGGAAACTTTTTAACCCAAATTGCTAGTTAAAATGGAATAAAAATTGTTAGAGCTCCATAAAAAGCTTTGGGAGGTTTTTATGGAGCAAAGAATTATAACAATTTTTTATTTAATTGACGAATATTTAAAAGCAGTTGGAATAAAAGACGATGTCAGGGCAAAAGTATCAAACAGTGAGATATTATTGATAGGGTATATAGCCATGGAAGATTTTAACGGGAATTATTATAAAGCATATCAATATGTTAGAGAAATGAAAATAGTGAAAATGTTGGAATATACAAGATTTATCCGCAGAATAAACAAATTAGAAAGCGTAATAGAAAAACTGTTTTTATGGCTTGCGGAATTGTTTAAAAGATTAGAAGGAGCACAGATTTATTCTGTAGATTCGTTTCCTGTGGAATTGTGCCAGATTTCAAGAGAAAAAAGATGTAGATTATACAACCACGAAAAACTAAAAGGTTTTAACGCTTCTAAAAACAGATATTTTTACGGTTTTAAGGTTCATATGGTGGTTAACACCAATAAAGAGCCGATATTTTTTTATATCTCTGAAGGGTCAATGCATGATGTTAAGGCATCATATAATTTTTTGCCGTTTCTTCCTAAAAATTCTATTGTTATTGGTGATAAAGGTTATGTTTCTGATGATTTAGACAATTTTTTGAGTAAATTTGGAATTAAACTGTCTCCAATATTTAGAAAAAATATGAAAAAAGATAATGAATATTTGATTAAAAGAAAAATAAGAAAAAGCATTGAAACCGCTTTTTCTATTATTACCGGTAAATTTGGCAAAGTTATTAAAGCAACCTCTATTGGTGGTTTTTTAACGAAACTTAAGCTTTTTATTTTAACTTATAGTTTCGACTGTTTTTTGAAACTGGGTAAAGATAAACAAAATTTACTTTTTAACTAGCAATTTGGGTAACATTAGCATCTTTTTTCACCGGAATATCGTAAAGTAAAAAATTAAAAATGTAAAATGGAAAGTGTAAAATGTAAATTTTACAGGGCTTATTACAAAAGCAAGTATTTTATACAGGACAATAAAGCGGTAGTTATAATAATTTTTTTATTGCTTATTGTAAAAATGCAGATTGCTTTTTTAAGTTACCTTGATTTTAAGTTCGAAAAATATAAAGAAATTGAAGCTAAGGTCGTAAATCAGTATATCAAACACGGCAAAAGAGGCGATTATTACGTACTTAAGCTGAAAAACAGAAATTTATCGTTTTACACCACTTCAAAAGAAAACCTTAAAAATTTGCTTAATGAAAATGTTAAACTGACAATCATTACTTCAAATGTCTCTTTTAAAGATTATCTCTTTACCTTTTACGCTCCGAGTTTCAACCTAAAACTCCTGCCGGTTTCAATAATGGATGAATACATAGAAAAACAGCACCCTAATAGGAAAATAGGCAACATTTTCAAAGCGCTTTTTTTAGGAGAAAGTGTCGATTATCAAACAAGACAGCAGTTAAGCGCTCTTGGGATTTCGCATCTTATTGCGCTAAGCGGACTGCATTTAGGGTTTATTTCACTTTT
>JAMOSZ010000044.1 GCA_027062625.1 Nautiliaceae bacterium | reverse complement strand
AAATTGTATCAAAATTGTTGAATTTGTCAAGTTTTTTTATAATCCTGCTATGCAGGATAGCAAATTCATCTCCCTCTAATCTAACGATTTAGAGGGAGTATTCTTTGCTGAGAGTTTGATAAAAAAGGCCTAAACAAGCTTAGGCCATTTTAATTTTCCGTTTGGATTGGAAAGGAGATGAATATGAAAGTGAAAAATCTCTTGACCAGCACTCTTTCCGTTGTTTGTTATGAGTCTATAATCTTTAACTTTAACTTCTTTTGCAACTTCTTTTATAAACTCACTTATTTCACAAAAAATCTCGCTTGGAGTAGTTGAGAAATTTTCATAATGCTCTTTTGGAATGATTAAAATATGCACAGGAGCTGATGGGTTAATATCATAAAAGGCTAAAAATTTTTCATTTTCTAATACTTTTTTACTTGGAATTTCCCCTTTAACTATTTTACAAAAAATACAATCCATTGAAAGCCTCCTTTTTTTTTGGTATTATATCCAAAAATTTTAAGGAGCTTTTGTGGATTTAAGTGAAATTAAAAAAGCTTTAACTCTTGATGAGTTAGAGGAGATAAGAGTTAAGCTTCTTGGTAAAAAAGGTATTATTACTCAAAAGTTTAAAGAATTAAAAAATCTTGCACCAGAAGAGAGAAAAAGGGTAGCAAAAGAACTTAATGAATTAAAAGAGAGAGCTACTACTTTAATACTTCAAAAGAAAAAAGAGCTTGAAGAGAAACTTCTTGAAGAAAAACTTAAACTTGAAAAGATTGATGTTACTCTGTTTAATCCAAAGCCAACAGGAGCAATTCATCCAATTACTGATACTATGAATAAAATTATTGATTTTTTTACGCGACTTAACTTTTCAGTAGAGACTGGTCCTTTGGTAGAAGATGATTTTCATAATTTTGAGGCTTTAAATCTTCCAAAATATCATCCAGCTCGCGATATGCAAGATACTTTTTATTTTAATGATGGAAATTTATTAAGAACTCACACAAGCCCAGTGCAAATTAGAACTATGCTAAGCCAAAAGCCTCCAATTAGAATGATAAGCCCAGGAGCTGTGTTTAGAAGAGATTACGATTTAACTCATACTCCTATGTTTCACCAAGTAGAAGGGCTTGTGGTTGATAAAAAAGAGAAAGTTAGTTTTGCAAATTTAAAATTTATACTTGAAAGTTTTTTAGTGCATATGTTTGGGGATGTTAAAGTTAGATTTAGACCAAGCTTCTTTCCATTTACCGAGCCAAGTGCTGAGGTTGATATTAGTTGTATTTTTTGTAAAGGAGAAGGTTGTAGAGTCTGTTCTTATACTGGATGGCTTGAAGTACTTGGATGTGGGGTAGTTGATCCAAATGTATTTAAAGCGGTAGGCTATAATGATGTGAGTGGATATGCTTTTGGGCTTGGGGTTGAGAGATTTGCAATGCTTCTTAATAAAATTAATGACCTTAGAATTATGTATGAAGGAGATATTAGACTTATGGAGCAGTTAAAATGAAAATAACAAGAAGATGGCTTGAAGAGTTTATTGATTTAGATGGAATTTCAACTGATAAGATTATTACTACTTTAAACAAAATAGGTCAAGAAGTTGAGGGATATGAAAAAATTGAAGTCCCAGAAAATGTAGTAGTTGGAGAAGTTATTGAGTGTCATAAGCATCCAAATGCCGATAAGTTAAATGTTTGTCGTGTTAATGTTGGAGATGATGAGCTTCAAATTGTGTGTGGAGCTGATAATGTAGCGGCTGGACAATTTGTACCGGTAGCAAAGATAGGAGCTGAGCTTGGAGATTTTAAGATTAAAAAAGCAAAGCTAAGAGGGATTGAGAGTTTTGGAATGATTTGCGCTGCAAGAGAGATTGGGCTTCCTGATTTTCACGATGGAATTTTAGTGCTTGATAACTCTCTTGGAGAGTTAAAGATTGGAGAATATGTTGGAAAATATTTAAACGATGAAGTAATTGAGCTTGGAGTTACCGCAAATAGAGGTGATTGTTTTAGCGTTTATGGAATTGCAAGAGAGTTAAGGGCTGGGCTTGGAAGAAAGTTAAAGAGTTTAAATTTTGAATATCATACTATGCCAGAAGGGATTGGCAGAATAATTTCTGTAAAGCAAAATCAAGTTAAGCACTCTTCTCATTTGATAAAAGCTATTAATGGAAAAATTGTTGATAAATTAAAGATTAAATATAGACTTGCGTTAGTTGATGAAGAGTTTAAAGATAGTTTTGATAGTTATATTAAATATGCGATGCATGCAACTGGGGTTTTATTGGTTGGAGGAAATATAAGTGATATTTATTTAACTAATAAAGATGGAGTAGATGTTTTTGGATGTGAGAGTGGAGAATATTTAGTTGGAATTAAAAATAGTTTAGAAGTAGAAGATAATGGGAGATATTTAATTAATGCAAACTTTGCGGATGCTGATTATGTTAATGAGATTGCTTTTATTAAAGGGTTAAAAGGGGATGAATACTTTTTTAGAGCAAGTAGAGGAAGTAATCCTGATTTGAGATTTGGACTTGAATATGTGTTAAATGAACTAAAAATTCCAGCTTATAGTGGGGATATTGATGTTTCCACTGATTTTGAGAAGACAATTTTGAGTGTAGATATTAATTCAGTTACTAATATTATAGGATTTAGGATAAATGAAAAAGATATTGTAGAGATTTTAAAAAGCCTTGGATTTGAGATTTTATCAATTAGTGATAATTTTATAAAAGTAAAAGTGCCTGAATTTAGAAATGATATTAAAAATATTCAAGATATTGCAGAAGAAATTTTGAGAATTTATGGTATTGATAAAATCCCAAGCAAACCTTTGGAATTTGTTGAAAAAGATAGAACAAATGAAGTGTTAAAAGAACTTGATTTTGAGAGAGAACTTAAATTAAGAGCGGTTGCAAATGGATTTTATGAAGCTATTCATTTTGTTTTTGATAATAAAGAGAGACTTCAAAAGTATGGATTTGAAGTGTTAGATGAGCATCTTGATTTGTTAAATCCTATTGCAAAAGAGTTAAATACTCTTCGCTCAACTATCTTATTGCAGTTACTTGATGATGTAAAAAGAAATAAGGCAAATGGATATAAAAGAGTTTATTTGTTTAGTAGTGGTAGCGTTTATGATAAGAATAGAAACGAAAAAAAAAGTATTGCGTTTGTAGTAAATGGATGGAGTGATTATGAAAATCCATCAAACCAAGGTAAACCTAAGAAGGTTGATTTTAAATTTTTGGTAGATAAGCTTGGAGCAATCATTGGAGAATTTGAACTTAGAGAAAATAATGCTTATCCACTAGCTCATCCTTATCAAAATGCAAAAATTATTAAAAATAATCAAGAAATTGGAGTAATTGCAAAACTTCATCCAAAAATAGCAAAAGATTTTGATTTAGATGATGTCTATTTTGCAGAGATTGATTTAGAAAAACTAAAACCTTCAAAAAAAGAGGTTGGAGAAATTATTAAGTTTCCAAAAGTTACGAGGGATTTAAGCGTTGTAGTTGATAAAGGACTAAGTTATAAAGATGTTTATGATATAATTTGCAAATTAGAAATTGATGAGCTAAAAGAATTTTATCCAATTGATATTTATGATTTAGGGGATAAAAACTCTTTAACCATTAGATTTATTATTCAAGCAAATAAAACTTTAAAAGATGAAGAGATTAACTCTATAATGGATAAAATTTTAAAAGCGTTAGAAGATAGGGGGATTAAGCTTAGATGAGAATGAAGGTGTTTGGTGGTAGGAAGTTTGATGAAGAGTTTGTTGTAGATGCTGATAAATCAATTTCTCATAGATGTGCAATTTTTTCTTTGTTAACTGATGGAGAAAATAGAATAAAAAACTACCTAAAAGCAGAAGATACTCTAAATTCTTTAAAAATTGCTTCTTTGCTTGGAGCTGAGGTTGAAATTGGGGATGAAGTTATTATTAAAGCTCCTAAAAAGTTAAAAGAAGCAGACGATGTTTTGTATTGTGGTAATAGTGGGACTACCATTAGAATTTATATGGGGCTTTTGGCTGGAAGTGATGGTTTTTTTGTATTAACTGGTGATAAGTATTTAAGAAGACGCCCTATGAAAAGGGTTGCTAAACCTTTAAAAAGTATTGGAGCAAAGATTGATGGTAGAGAAAATGGAAATTTAGCTCCAATTGCTATAAGAGGTGGTAAGCTTAAAAGCTTTGAATATGAGAGTAAGATTGCCTCAGCTCAGGTAAAATCAGCTTTAATTTTAGCTGGACTTAATGCAGATGGAATTTGTAAATATAAAGAGCCGTTTTTAAGTCGTGACCATACAGAAAGAATGCTTAGGGGAATGGGAGCTAGGATAGAGGTTGATTTTAATGATGATTTATCTTGTTTGGTTACTATTTATCCTTTAAAAGAGAAATTAAAGCCTTTAATTTTTGAGGTGCCAAATGACCCAAGCTCGGCATTTTTCTTTGCCGTTGCAGCGGCAATTACAAATTCAAAAGCAACTCTTAAAAATCTTACGCTAAATCCAACAAGAATTGAAGCTTATAAAATATTGGAAAAAATGGGAGCTAGGGTTGAGTATTTGTTAAAAGAGAATAAGTATGAGCCAGTTGGCGATATTATTGTAAAAGGAAAAGAGTTAAGAGGAGTTGAAGTTAGCAAAAACATTCCTTGGCTTATTGATGAAATTCCAGCGCTTGCTATGGCTATGGCAGTTGCTAAGGGAGAGAGTAGAGTAACAAATGCAAAAGAGCTTAGGGTAAAAGAGTCAGATAGAATTAAAGCAGTTGTAGAAAATCTTAAAAAATGTGGAATTGAAGCAAGAGAGTTTGAGGACGGATTTGAGATAGTTGGAGGAGAGGTTAAAAAGGCACTTATTAACTCTTATGGAGACCATAGAATTGCTATGAGTTTTGCCATTCTTGGACTTATTAGCGGGATGGAGATTGATGATGTTGAGTGTATTAATACTTCTTTTCCAAATTTTTTTAAACTATTTAGTAAAATTGCAGAGTTTGAGGTAGAAGATGTTGATTAAAAAAGCAAGAAGTTATGGATTTTGTTTTGGAGTAAAAAGGGCAGTTGAGATAGCAGAAAATTCCAAAAATGCAGTTACCCTTGGACCTTTGATTCATAATCCTCTTGAAATTGAGAGACTTGCAAAAAATTATAATGTAAAATATGTAAATTCAATTGATGAAATTGATGAGGGTATAAAAAGAGTAATTGTTAGAACTCATGGGATTCCAAAAGAAGATTTAGAAAAATTACACTTAAAAAATGTAGAAGTTATTGATGCAACTTGTCCTTTTGTAAAAAAACCCCAAGAGATAGTTAAGAGTATGAGTAAAGAGGGGTATGATATTGTAATTTTTGGAGATGAGAAACATCCAGAAATTAAGGGAGTTAAGAGTTATGCAACTCATAATAGAGTCTTTGTTGTTTTAAATAAAGATGAACTTAAAAAGTTTAAATTAAAAGATAAAATTGCGCTTATTGCTCAAACTACCAGAAAGATTGATGATTATTTGGATATTGCAAATTATTTAATTAAAAATTATAAAGAAGTTAGAGTATTTAATACAATTTGTAATGCAACTTTTGAAAATCAAGATGCGGTAAGAGAGCTTAGTAAAGAGGCTGATATTATGATAATTGTAGGAGGTAAAAACTCCTCAAATACAAAACAACTTTATAATATTGCAAAAGAAAATTGCGAGAGCTATTTAATAGAAAGTGAAGATGAGGTCAAACCTGAGTGGTTTTTGAAAAAGGAGGTTTGCGGCATTAGTGCCGGTGCAAGCACTCCTGAGTGGCTTGTTGAAAAAATTATAAAAAAGATAAAGGATGCGATATGAAAAATTTAAACATTGGTGATGTGGTTGAGTTTAGAATTGATAAAATCATAAAAGGTGGATTTGTAGGAAATAAAGATGGAGTTGAGTTTTTCTTACCAAAAAGTTTAAGTGGTTTAAGAGATGATGAAAGTGTAGTTGGAAAAGTTGTAAAAGCAAAAGTAAAAGAGTTTAAGCAAAATTCAGTTGTTGTTGATAGAAAAGCTTATTTAAACGATGTAAAAGAGAAATTATCATCTCTTAAAGACCAAAAAGTAAAAGCGAAAGTTTTAAAAATTAAACCAAATGGTTTAGTTATTGATGTTGATGGGATTAGTGGTTTTGTACCAAAAGAGGAGATTTTTTATCAAAAAATCAATCATAAAGACTATTTTGAAGAGGGTGATGAGATTGATGTTGTATTACTTGATGAAAATAGAAGAGTATTTTCAATTAAAAGAACCCTTCCAAATCCTTGGGATGAAGTTAGAAGTCTTAACCCAGGAGATAGAGTAAAAGTTAAAGTTTCTCACCTTACAGATTATGGAGCTTTTGTAGATTTGGGAAATGGAGTTGAAGGATTTTTGCATATTAGTGAGATTAACTGGGATGGAATTAATGATTTGACTCTTGGGGAAGAGATTGAGGTTGAGATTGTAGAGATTGACCCTGATAATGAAAGATTAAGAGTCACAAGAAAGAATCTTTTAACAAAGCCTGCTGTTGAGTTTGCAAGTAAATATAAAGTTGGAGATATAGTTGAGGGAGTAATTACTAAATTTATCAATGTAGGTGCTTTTGTTGAGGTGGATGGCATTGTTGTTTTAATGCCAAATAAATTTGCAAGTTACAAAAAAGGCGAAAAAGCAAGTGATATTTTTAAAGTGGGTGATAGAATGGAATTTAGAGTAGTTACTATCTCACCAGATGAAAATAAGGTGATTGTTTCAAGAAAAGATGCAATGCCAAATCCTTATGAAGTTTTTGCAAATGAGCATAAAGTAGGAGATGAGGTAAGAGGTAGAGTTAAATATATTACAGATTTTGGAATGTTTATTGACCTTGGGGATATTGAAGCGTTGGTTAGAAGAGAGGATTTTAAAGGAGAGTATGAAGTTGGAGATGAGTTTGTTGGTAGAATTGTTGAAATTAATGGCGATAGAATTAAACTTGCTGAATAAAGGATGTTGATGAGAGTAGTTGTTTGTGACCCAATTCATCCAAAAGGTTTTGAGGTTTTAAAAAAAGCAAAAGATATTGAAACAATTGATGCAAGTAAACTTCCAAAAGATGAGTTATTAAAAGTTATTAAAGATGCGGATGGGGTTATTACAAGAAGTCCAACCCCTGTTGATGAGA
>JAMOSZ010000043.1 GCA_027062625.1 Nautiliaceae bacterium | reverse complement strand
AATAACGACTTTAGGAGAGAGCAATTTAAAAAAGAGCTTGAGGAGATAGAAAATAAGGCACTGGAAGTTTTTAAGCAACAACTATTCCAGCAGGAAAACAGAGGGAAAATCAATTTAACGATAATAGGAAACTTTTCAAGCGGAAAATCCTCAATTATCAACGCTCTTTTAGGCAGCGACGTGTGTGCTGTTAAGATAAACCCGACCACTTCTTCCATAACGCGTTTCGTTTATGGAGAGGAAGAGAAAATATTTCAAATTCAACCCGACGGGAAAAGAAAGGAAATAAGCAAAGAAGAATATCTTAAAAACTCACAACACAAAGTAAGTAATATGAAAAGGACAAAAGTTGCTTTTTTTGAATATCAATATCCCTCACCATTACTTGAAGACATTATACTTTATGATACTCCAGGATTTGAAAATCCCAAAAATAAAAACGATGAAATAATAACCGAAACGGTCTTCAAACAGAAGGCAGACGCGGTCCTGTTTGTTCAGGATATTTCAAAACCGTCTCTTGAGGAAACCACAAAAAAGAGAATAGAAAAACTAAAGAAAGAAAAGCCAGATATTCCGTGGATTTTAATTTTAAACAAAGCCGACATAGCCTCTGAAGAAAACATCAATACCGTTCTCAACTTCTGGGAAGAGAACAACAACGAGCTATTTGATGAAATAATAGTTTACTCCGCCAAAACAGTAAGAGACCTTCAAACTATTGATAAAGTCAAAAGGGAAGTAGAAAGTAAAATAATCAACACAATCTTAAAAAAGAAAGCAGTATCCGTATTTATTGAATCAGACAAAGAAAAGAAATTTCTTTTCAAGAGAAAAAAAGTCCCTTCCAGGTCTCAGAAATTAGAGATAAAGTTAGAAACCGATGAAGGAACAGAGTTATTTGAATATCAAATAATAGGAGAAAAAGACAAAAAACTCCTGGAAGCACATAAAAAACTTTTGGAGGTTTTTGAAAACCTTAGCATACAAAAGGACGAACTGCTTGAGCACAGAATTCAAAAGCTTAAAAAAGAACTGGTTAAAATTGCTAACGAGAACCTTAAAAAAGTTAGAACCACCCCCGAGGAATTTGAGCCAATTAAAGAACTCAAAGAAACCCTTAACTTTTTAACTTCTTTAGAAGAAGAGGCCCGTTCAATAGTAATAAGAAATTCCAGAGCTGACTTAACGGCAATAGTTAAAGACGTCTTAGACTATTTGGAGCGAAAGAGGGAGCTCCTCAACTTAGACCCATCCCTTATAGAAAGAGCTAAAAAAGCAGTAAAAGAGGCATACTCAAACACTGGAAATAAATTTGAAGCCATCAGAGACTTCTTCATGCCCTTAATCAACCACTTAGAGGGACAGCTCAAATCACGGGAAGCAAGAGGCCAGGAGCAGGCCAGACACACAGGCGAAAAGCTACAGAAACTCAAGGAGATTATCAGGGCAATAGAAAAAGATGTAAAAAAGAAAAAAACAAAAAGTAATAAGAGAAAAGTTACAAAACGACATAACAGTTTAGTCAGGTTCTTAGAAGAGAAGAAACAACTGGCCTTAGAGGAAGCAGAACTCATAGACTACGCCTACATGAGTAGACTTATACCAACGCCGCTTTCAGAAAGAAAAGGGCTGCTTGAGAAAGTTGCAAACGAAATAAGGTTGGAGAAAAAAGGTGAAATAGACGAAAACCAGTTAGAAAAAGCCTTAAACTACGCTTTACATAACAGCTATTTTCTGAGCAAGAACGTCAACGACTTCTTTAACTACTTACTTAAAAACGCCGTAAAGTAAGGGAGGGAAG
>JAMOSZ010000042.1 GCA_027062625.1 Nautiliaceae bacterium | reverse complement strand
ATGGCGGAGAGGGCGGGATTCGAACCCGCGGTACCCGAAGTGGGTACAACGCCTTAGCAGGGCGCCGGTTTCAGCCACTCACCCACCTCTCCTTGTGGTTTGAAATTATAACAAAATTATTTTAAAATTCAAGTCAAAAAGGATGGATTTTGAAAAAAATTTTAATTTTATGCACCCAAAACAGTTGCCGCTCTATTATAGCAGAAGGATTAATTAATAAATATTTCTCTCAGATTAAAGCATATAGTGCAGGAAGCAATCCAAACGGCAAAGTAAATCAAAATGCAAAAAGAGTCTTAATAGAAGAAAACGCATGGAGTAAAAAATATCACTCAAAAAGTATAGAAGAAGCTCTAAAATTTGGGCCTTTTGATTTAGTAATTACAGTATGTGAAAATGCCGCTAAAAACTGTCCAACACTCCCTGGGATAAAAACACTCCATATTCCTTTTGAAGATCCAAATGGAAAAGAGTATAAAGAATTTCTAAAAACAAAAGAGGAGATGAAAAAAAGACTCTTTAATGCAATCCGCAAGTATTTTCAGGTTTAATCTCTTCTACTTCTCCTCTTAAAAACTTCTCAATAACTTCTCCCACAGTAGGAGAAACATTATCAAAATAGACTTTTATCCCAGCTTCTCTAAATCCCATCAAAGGTCTTGCACCAATTCCTGCTACTATTAAAGCATCGGCACCAAGACTTTTTATATTCTCTACTGCATTTCCACACGCCCCACCTGCGTGTCCTGGATTTTTGACAAAACCTACATCTTTAATCTCATTTCCTTCAATATCAACTATCACATAAAAAGGAGCCTTCCCAAAATGAGCTCCTCTTTTTGCAAGAAGTCCATCTGGAGTAGATGTTGGAATTACCACTCTCATTTTAATTTCTCCTTGATTTTTTCAAGCACTTCATCTGCTTTATCTCCATCTTTTTTACTGATTTTTATAATCTTAACCCCCTCCATCCTTAAAGCATCCTCCATATTAGGTCCAAGGGCTCTAACTATTATATAATCAACTCCGCTAAGCTTGCTTGCTTTTACGTGTTTATGGTGGTGAGCTACCTCATCTGCCGTATGTTCTTCTTGATGTCCGTGTTCATGGTCGTGTTCTTGGGCGTGGGTGTTTTCATTAAGCCCCAAAAGTTTAAATTCTCTCCCGTCAAACTCAAATATCGCAAAATATGGAGCCCTTCCGGTTCTTGTAAAAATTTCTAAGCTTTCATCTTTTACAGGCACTGCTATCTTCATTCTTCTTCCTTTATCTCTCCCCATCCGAGGAATTCGTTTGTACGTGGTAAATATAACACATCTTTTGGACGAATGTCAATATGAAGATGCTTTAAAAGATAATCCCTAACCTCTTTTACCCTCCAAAAGAAAAGTAAATCCCCTTTATAAGGAGTGTTTGTCCAGTGCCCAACACGAATAGGTATCTCCCACTCATTTGCGATACTATTTTGAATTTCAGTTATCAAATCTTCAAATTCAGTTCCTTTTAGGGCTTTATGTTCATATTCAGCTAGTGCCCTTGCATACGCTTTGCAGGCGTTTTTAATTTTTTCCATATTGCTTGATTTTACTTTAACATCCTCCAAAACCCCTTTAAAAACATCCATTCTAAAACTCTTAACAAACTCTTTTTTTTCCAAGTCAAAAACTTTTACAAGCTCATTTGAGATTTTATCTTTATCAAGATACATCTTCTCAGGTATTTCAATCCCTTCAAGCACAGGATACTTCTTAAATACTCTTTTCTTAACCTCTTTACTAATCTCTTTTAGCTTTGGCTTGCTCATAAGATATTTTTTTACTAAATTCTCTAATGCCTTATCTTTTTTAATGTAATAAAAAACAACCGCACTCTCTAAGGCTTCAAGCAAAGCATTTCTTGGCAAAAAAAAGCCGTTATCATCCTCTAAAAATCCCCCCTTCTCAAAAGAGGTTGGCATCCAAAAAATAAGCATCTTTTCTCCTTACTTAAACTCAGCCAAAGCTTTATCAATTTTTTGTGAAATTTTCTCATCAAAAAGTGCAATTGTAGGCACCATCCATTCAAGCCAGTATCTTGCCTCACCACTTTTATTCTCACCAAAGTAAGCAAGAGCAATCCTTCCAAACCCCATCTCTTTTTCAATCTTTTTAGCATCTCTTAAAAATCTTCTTGGCACTGGCGGTAACTCTTCAAAAGGCAAAGGTTTTCCTTCATCTCCGTGTTTTTTAACCAAACTTGCAGCACTTCCAAGGTTTCTTATAGCTTCAATGATTTTTATGAATTTATGCTTTTTCAAAAACGCAAGCAACACTTCACCAGCTGGTACATGTAAAATTGGAGTATCAATATCGTCTTCTCTTAAATAAACATAAAGATAAGCTCTACCCTCAATCATTTCAATTTTTGCAAACATTTTTTTATTTTTTGGAAGTTTTTCCAAAATTTCAGTAACTTCATGATTTACTTCATCTTCTGTATAAATATCACCAGCTTTTTTACTTCCTTCTTCAACCCCCCAAAAAGTCTCGACTCCATCTTTTTTACCAAATACTAAGTCAAATCCCCATTTTTTCAAAGATTTTATCTTAAATTCCCTCTCTCTTGAAGGCTCTCCAAGTGTTTCAAATACGAGTGTATTTAAAAGTTGCGCTTCCCTTAGCTCAGTTATCATTACTTCTCCTTTTAGTTTTTTATAATTATAAATTTTTAGCCATCTTTTGTCAAGTTTTATGAGTTAGTTACAAAACCATAATAACTTTTAATAGAGTTTCATAATTTTTTCTTATAAAAGAAGATTTAAAAAATAATTTTTAGCTTTTAAGATAAAATTTCTCAAAAAAAGGATACAAATGAAAAAATTTTTATCAGCTCTAACAATCGCATCAGTAACACTATTTGCAAGCAGCAAAGCAAATTGGAGTTATAGTGGCAAGATAGGACCAGATTACTGGGGGGATTTAAGTCACGATTATATTATGTGTAAAGTTGGAAAAAATCAATCCCCAATTGATATAAGCAAAGCAGTTAATGCAAGCTTAACACCTCTTAACATCTACTACAATGTAAAAGCAAAAACTTTTCTTAATAACGGACACACTCTAAAAGCAAAAATGAAAGATGGGGCAAAGCTTTATATTGACGGCAAAGAGTTTAAACTCATTCAGTTTCACTTCCATACTCCAAGTGAAAATACAATTGATGGAAAATACTATCCAATGGAAGCTCACTTTGTCCACTCTACAAAAGGTGGGGAGCTTGCCGTGGTTGGGGTTATGTTTAAAATAGGCAAATTTAACCCAGCAATCCAAAAACTAATTGATAATATGCCAAAAAAAGTCGGAGAAAAAAAAGATATTTGCCAAACAAGCCTAAAAGCAAAAGATTTGCTTCCAAAGAGTTTAGAGTATTTTAGATTTAACGGCTCACTTACAACTCCACCTTGCAGCGAAGGAGTTAGATGGTTTGTGTTAAAAGAACCAGTAGAAGTAAGTAAAGAGCAAGTAAGAGCATTTGAGAGTGTAATGGGCAAAAATAACCGCCCACTCCAAAACTTAAACGCAAGGGTAATCCTAAAATAATCAAACTTCACTTGGTGGAGTGATTTTTTCTTTTTTAAGAAGTTTCTCAAAAAGTCTTTTATCGCTCCATTCCTCTTTTATCCTATTACTAAATTTAATCTCTTCAAGTTTTATCTCACCCATATTTTTATTATAAGCATCCTCCCTAAAACACTCAGCATACCCAGTATCAGTTTCGTGAACTACAATTGAGTAAAGCTTAACCTCTCTCTCTCCATTTCTAAACTCCATACATTCAAGCACCCTATCAATCATAACAAAAAAAACTCTGCTAAACTGCTCGGCACTTGGATTAACCGGAAGCTCTATCCACCTCTCACTAAACTTCTTAATAAATTCCCTATACTCTCTATCATCCTCCCTCCACAAAGTAACGGCGTGGTCAAAACTATCTATTAACTCTTTTATACTAAGCTTCATAAGCCCAAAATCATACACCATCTGAGCATTATCCAAAAAGTTGCTGCTAAGCTTAACCTCAACTTTATAACTATGTCCGTGAAGGGAGCGACTGCATCTCCTGCTTGTACACTCCCTTACGATATGAGCGTTTTCAAATTTGTAAAGTTTTCTTATTATCATCTTTCTCCTTTTTAATCGACTCCTAAAATCCAAAAGAAACATCAAAATAAAAAAACCTCAATTATCTCCCTTTTTAAGAAGCTTCCAAAATAAAACATCAAACATAACAATAAAAAATAACGCCAAAAAGTCTGCAACTAACTCTAAAAAAGGTTCTTTACAAGGTTTTGTTTCATAATATCTATAAATTCCAGATATTTTAGGATAATTTTCTACAAGATAATTACAATCAATATCCCCTATCAAATATCTTATAATTAAAATCAAATTATAAACATACTCAACTATTACAAATAAACTCCCGGCTATTAAAAAAAAGATAAAAAACCTCATATTCCTTTTTTCTTTCCAAAAAGCCTAATATGAATCCTATCAGAATAACAATATCCGTTTTTAAGACAAAACTCAAACACAAACGGGGCATTAATTTCTAGCTCCTCTTTATCGCTACCCAGTGGCATACAATAAATTTTGTTTCTTAAATCACCTACAACATCCTCAATCTCTTCTTTTAAATCCCTATCAACAACAAATTTAAAAAAACTCTTAGGAGCATTAAGAGCGTATGACTTTATTACCTCTTTTTTTACCCTTTTTTTATACTCTTCACCGCTATTTGATAGCTTAACGCTCATAGCAAATACAACGTCTTTATATTTTGGATATTTCTCAAAATCAATCTCAATTGTAGCGTTTGTCTCAATAGTAACAACTCCTCTAAACCTCTCAATCAAAGGATAAAGCTCTTTAAAATAAAGCATAGGCTCCCCGCCTGTAATGACTAAATGAGGTTTAAACTTTAAATATTTACCAATCTCTTTTTCTATCTCTTCAACACTCATCAGTTTCCATTCATCTTTATAAGCTTTATCTACTGCATAATAACTATCACAACCCATCTCACCAAAGCCAGGACACTTTAAATTACATCCCCCCACTCTTACAAAAACACTCGGATGCCCTGCAAACTTGCCTTCTCCTTGAATTGAATAAAAAATCTCACTAACTGGAATTTTCAATTATCAACTCTCCACTTTTTAGAAACTAAAATTTTATCCCCTTCTAAAATCCTTCCTTCAAACTCATCACCACTTCTTACAACCCCAACCCCCTTTGGAGTCCCACTCATTACAATATCACCAAAATTTAGCCCAAAAATTCTATCAATATCTCTTAAAAGCCACTCTGGCTTATACATCATCAAACTAACATCTCCTTTTTGAACAAGCTCACCATTTTTATAAACTTCAAGCCCAAGGGCATTAATATCATTAAACTCTACAAAATCACTAAATACAGCAGAATTTTTAAAAGCCTTCGCCCTCTCCCAAGGAAGCCCTCTTTTTTTTAACTCACTTTGAATTTCTCTTAAAGTAAAATCAAACCCAAACCCAACTTTAATCCTCTCTCCCATTAAAAAACAAATCTCCCCTTCATAATGCATAGGAGAGTATCCGGGCAAAACAATATCTTCACCAATACTTGAAAAAGGCTTCATAAAATAAACAGGCTCGCTTGGAATTTCATTATTAAGCTCTTTTATATGCTCTACATAGTTTCTTCCAACGCATACAATTTTATTCATTGTTAACCTTAATATCACAAAGCCTAGCATACCCCTTTCCAACTCTTGCAACAGGCTCAAACTCACCATCCATTATCATTTTTTTAATTTCAAGAAAAAAAGGAATTGTAGCCATCTCTTCATTTTCAAAAGTCCCATAAAGCGTTGTTAAAAAAGCTCTTTTACAACCTTTTATAATTGGAGGAAAATTATCATCCACCCTTTCAAGCTCAATACCAAACTTTTCAGCTTCACTTTCATTTGAAGGCAAAACCTCTCCCGTTTTATCCATTTTTTCATACATTTCCAGTGGCACCAAACAAACACTCGCTTTTTTTGTCTCTTTTATGTTTTTAAAGGTATCCTTTGGCTCATCAAGCCCTTTTTTCTTTTTTCCTATACTTACCATTAGAAGTGGTGGCTTACTTGATACTCCGGTAAAATAACTAAAAGGAGCTATATTTATAATTCCGTTATTTTCAGTTACAATCCAAGCAACCGGTCTTGGAATAATATTTGAAGCCATTAGTTTATATCTTTGAGCAGGTTCAATTTTGTTAAAATCAATAATCTCCATAATTTCTCCTTACAAACACTCTACATTGTAATAAAAACTAAATTTCTTTTTGTTGCTGCTTGGCAAAGGCATATTAAACGCTCTTATCCCTTTGCCGTAATCTTCATTATTAGGAGAATAAAATTCAACACTCTTTACAAAGCACTTTTTATTAAGTTTATTTGAGAGTTCTTTTGCAAACTTTTCAGCTTTACTATAAGCTTTTATTTTAAACTCTTTTTTTATAAGCTCTTTATCTTCAAAATAGCCTATTTTATTAATAGAAATCTGCGCAAATCCAGAGATGGTATGAAGATATCTCTCAAACTCATTCCCCCTTTTTTTATCAAAAACACACTTTAAAAATACATCCGATTTATACCCGATAAACTTTTTTTCTTTTTTTTTGTAACTGTAAAGAGGGGAAATTGTGTAATTTTCTATTTTGCAAAAATCACTTTTTAATTTTGAAATGTTTTTTATAACCAAAGAGAGATTTTTGTTTATAATAAAAGCGTTTAAATTAGCTTCAATTTTATTGGTGTTGATTTTTATATCCACCACATCGCTTTTTATCACTTCAAAACCAAATAAAAACACTCCTAAAAAAAGTATCAAATATCTCATTACATCCCCCAAATAGTAATAACAATTTCACGCAAACTCGGATAGTCTCTGTGTTCGTTTAAATAAATTCCTTGCCACGTCCCAAGATTTAAACGCCCGTTTGTTATTGGAATATTAAGACTAACCCCAAACATAGAGGATTTAAAGTGAGCCGGCATATCATCAGGACCTTCAAGAGAGTGGGCATAATTATATCCATCTGGCACCAGTGCACTTGAAATTCTCTCCATATCAATCCTAACATCAGGACTTGCATTTTCATTAATTGTAAGAGACGCGGAAGTGTGCTTTAAAAACAGATTCATAACCCCCATTTGAATATCATCTATCTTTATAGCCTCTAAAATTTTATCCGTAATAAGATAAAACCCTCTATTTGGGGCTTTAATCCTCACTATCGTTTGTTTCATCTTCATATTCAACCTCTT
>JAMOSZ010000041.1 GCA_027062625.1 Nautiliaceae bacterium | reverse complement strand
CGAGCGAAAGCGGATGTCGACGAGGGTTAGCCGAAAGTTCACGCGAGCGAAAGCGGATGTCGACGAGGGTTAGCCGAAAGTTCACGCGAGCGAAAGCGAGCGTGAACGAAGGCTAGCCCGAGGAGACATCAGGAAAACCACGGCAACAGCACAAACCACGGCAAGAAACAAAAACCAACAAACACACAATAATATTTAGGTTTCTCCAAACTTTACACAATATCCATTGTGTAAAGTTAAACACCAGACGTAATAAAATGCCTTACACGAAGTTTCTGTCTTCCACCTGGTGTATTATACTACCCTAATCATCAAACCGCCGAAATTGAAAAAATCATAACAAGAAGACCTAGAGTTTTAAAACATTTACACACATATTTTCAAAAACAACTCGAAGCTAATTCACATACAAAAAAATATCATCACCCACTCGAAACTACATAAGGCTGCGAAGCAGCCGAGCCACCGCAGGCTGAGGCTCAAGCGAGGCTGAAGCCTGGCGTCAGCCAGGCTTCGCCGAGCTAAAGCCTCAGCCGAGGAGGCTCTTGAAGATACCAACACAAAGCTACCAATACTTACAAGTACTGCGATGTTTACGCGGAGCTGTTGAAACTGCGGCAGAAAAAACTTACAAGAAACTTATAAACAAAAACAAGACGGGGACCTCCCCCCAAGGCTACCTTGTATAGGTGTATATGTCCTCTCCCAACCACGCTCAATTTCGCTATATCGGGGCGACTCCGCAACAACCTAAGAAACGGAGGCATATATTTGTTATATTGGTGAACCACCGCACCACCACTTCCTCCGCCACTTCCTTAAATGAATTACACAACACATTTATAAAATGAATTACACAACACAAAACATTTTATCAAAAATGTTTTACGCAACACAAACTTACTAAATATTGTTTTACACAAAACATTTAATTTAAAATGTTTTACATAAAGCAAGACAAAAATGTTTTACATAAAACATTTTACTTGAAAACCACAAAACATTTCTTATAATGAAATTGTAATTTATTTCTTAATATAACCCCAATGGCAAGAAAAAGAAGAGAGTTGGTATTTAGGTTAAACGTTGAACTAGAAATGGAAGTAGCACTTAAATTAAAGAAACTAGCAGAGAAAGAAGGAAAGACATATAGAGAAATAATTGAGGAGGCTATAGAGAAAATGTATGAGTCCTCAAATGAGGCAGATATTTAAATACTAACTTCTTGTTATAATGTTTAAAATTGAGCAGAAACGCAGGATAACTTTATCGCAACCAGTTGATACCAATAATTTGACTAACCTTATTTCAGTGCGTGCTACACAGCTTGAGGCGTTTTCACAGTGTCCTTTTGCATATAAATATCTCCAATGGGAAGATTCGATAAGAATGAAGGAGAAATTGTATGTGGGGGAGATTTATCATAATTTTTTGCAAACATATTTATTAGGGCGTGATACGCAGTATTTGTTGTCTTCGCTTTTGCCTGTAGAGATAAAAGACCAGTTAAAACAATTACCAGAGCTTCTTAAGAAAGAAGGTTTGGAGCCGGGAGATGTTGATATGGTGGAGGTGACATATGCAGTGATTGTGCCGTATGAGGTTGAAGATGAGATAAATTGAAAAGTATATAATATTGATGTATATTTGAAGTGAACATTAGATGCGTTAAAGTTTTTAAAGGGAGGTGGTGTGCAGATATTGGATTTTAAAACAGCATCGTCGTTGTCTTCACGAAAGGGAGATAAGGTTGATTACAAAAGACAAAAAACAATATATCCATATTTGTTTCGGATGCGGAATGATATGGAGATAATATCGTTTGATTATATTGTGTTTCAGAAGTCTAATACGGTGAAAGTACTAACTCAATCATCAAAACCGGATAAGGAAGAAGTTAGGCAGTGGACGTTAAATACGTTGGATGAATATGTGAAAGCGGTGGTAACTGATAATTTTGCGGAGGTTAAGCAGAATCCGATGTGTGTATATTGTAAATTTAAAAGGAGGAAGGAGTGCCCATTGTATTCGGAGGAAATAGAAATTTAGATGATAATTACACAAAATGATATTACATAGATCTTTATGGGAAACAGATAAATTATTTTTTACTTGAGATATAGATGAAGCTGAAAAGACTACGGAGGAAAGGAAGGCGATACAGGAGTGGGATTATTGGCAAGTATTGTTTCAAACTTGATTTTTTGAACTTGGTGAGGTTGATTATTTGCTTGCAGGGAAAGTGTTTTTAGCGGCGGTTGTTAGCAGTGAAGTATATAAAAAAGCAAAAGAGGAGGGAGTGGAGTATAATATAGACTGAATTAATTTGTCTAGATGAGAATATAAAATTGAGGAAGAGCAGGAGCTGCCGTTGGATTATCTTATGGAGAAAGTGCAGAAGCTTGCGTCGGAGGGAGAGATAGATGATATGACGTATGTGGTGTATAGAAAGTTTTTTCAGATTACAAAATGGAGAAAGATAAAAATAGTTTTTTTTGATAAGTCCCGTGGTAAATTAGAAAAACGGTATGAGGTGCCGTATGAGTTTGTAGATGAAGCTTGAATGGTGTCTTATAAACAACAGGATTTGGAGGGGTTGCTTGTTAAGGAATGGGTAGATTGATATTTTAATTTGGGAACAATTAAAGTATGAGTTAAGGATCAGGTTAAAGAAGTACCAATTGGGCAGGATATAGAGGTGGAGTTTGATGGGGAGAGATATAAGCTTTATGGAGTATATACTCCGCAGATAAGGTTTGCGATGATGAAGGATTTATTTACGGAAAAAGAGATTGAAGAAGCGAAGAAAAAGTGAAAATTAAAAATACTTCAATGATGGCAGTATGATGTATTGAAGAGATGGGGGCACGTTAATGTGGTGGCGAGTCCGAGACGTTGATGAAAAAGTTTTTTGTCTACTTTAGTTTGAATTCGTGAACTTTTCAAACATAATGTGAAACCTAAACCAATAAGAGTTCTTTATTATTGACTTACTCAGAAAAAGACTTTAACTGCGATAAATTATTTAAAATCGGTTTCTAAAGAGTTTAGAAAAGTTGGTATTTTGCAGTGGAAGCAATGAGAGCAAAAGCTTTCATATGTAGACCCAATTACAAAAGATGAACTTGGTGTATTTGAATTTCATTCCGCTGATGAAAAAGAAGCGTGAGTGGGTGAATATGCTGATTTGATTATATTAGACGAGGCTGCTAGAATTCCAGAGGATATTTATGATAGTATGAAGGCGATAATATTTTCTGAAGGGTCAAGGGCGTTTATTATTTCAACAATACATTGGAATACACCAAAGAATTGGTTTTATCAACTACTAATAAGAGCAGAAACTCAACAGATAAAACACAATAATAAGGAATACCGAGAAAAAGCGAAGGATATTTTAAAACAGGTTACGGAAAAATGAAAGGATTTTCTTGTTAAAAATCTCCGTGATATTAAAACAGAGCTTGAAGACTTAAATTATAAATATCGCGTATATGTAGCACGAAGGGTTACACTTGATGAAGTGGAGCGGTTGCCGGAGTATAAAAAACAAAAAACTAAAGAAGAGCTTCAATCTAATCCTTTACGTTATTATACGGAGGTTTATTCAATTTTCCCTTCGGAGCAGAGAGTGTTTAGATATTTTGGACATCTTGTTGATATAGACCCGAATTCGGAGGGAACATTACAAAAATATGAACGTATTTATATATGATACGACCCAGCAAGAGCACAGGATAATGCGGCGGTAGTATTTGTTGGAGTTTATTATAACGATGTAGGTAAATTGATTTTTGAGGTTTTTGATAGTGTCTTTTGGACACCGGAGCAAAATGTAAGATATTGAGAGCAGGTTGAGAGAGTTGGGGAGTTTAAACAAATGTATGATGCGTTTTTAGCTGTGGATGCTACGGGTATAGGTCGTGTTTTAGTTGAGGATTTTGAAAGACAGGGGTATTATGTAGATTTTCCGATAGTATATACAAGTTGAAATCAGATTAATAGAGAGCGTTGAGTTTGGAAGGTACCAAAAGGAATGATGGTGATGGAGTTGGAAAGATTGTTCGATGAGGGGCATATAAAGATAAATAAACGTTTAAGGGAGCTTATTGAGGAGATGGATAGTTTCAAAAAATACTCAACTCAATCTGGACAAATAAAATATGAAGCTGAGAAAGGGCACGATGATTTGGTGAATGCGATGATGATAGCAATATTTTCGGCGTATGAGATTGATGCATTGAAAATGAAAACACATATTAATAAAGTTGATAAAGCAGATGAAATAGCTAGAATAACACGGGAGTATTTAGAGGAACTAAAAGCAAAAGAAGAAGAGAGACAGAGGAGGAGGGAGTATAGTAGCAAGGTGAAAAATTTATTGAAAACTTTTTGATTTTAGTTATAAAAAGTAAGAAGGATTTTAAATTTTAAGTGTTATAAATGGCAGAAAACAAGCAACCTTTATTTTGAAACCAAATAGCTCAACAGCAAGAAGAGATGATAACTAATCCACAAGAGGTTATGCAGGAAGTTTCTGGTGGACAATCTCAACCTGAACAAGGAGTAAGTCAAGCTCCACAGGAAGTTTTACAGAAAATGCAGGAGGAAGCACAACAATCTGAGGAAGCACAACAACCTAAAGAAGAGAGTCAAGAACAACAGTTTTTTAATCAGCTTCAACAACAGATACAACAACAACCGACTCAAGAACAACAGCAACAACAACAAATTCAGCCGATATTCTCAGGAGAGAATCTAGGGTTAAATCCTGAGGATTTTTCTAATAATGCATTATTTGGGGCAGGGACTAATTTATCTGATTTAACAAAGGGATTGAACCCATATGCGGAGTATGTGAATAAATATAAAACAGCAGAGGAAGATATTGATGAAATGTATAAAGAAGAGAAACAAAGGAAACAAGAAGAGATACAGAATATAGTTAAAGAGTTAAAGAATAAATTTTGATGAGATGAGGAGTTAGCAAAAGAAACAGCAGAAAAGGCGATGGAGTATCAATATTTGATGAGTCAATATCAAAATGTGCTTGATAGTTTGAATAAATTTTCTAATATGGATGAATTAGATAGAAATATAAATCCAGAGTATCAAGATTTATTGGCGAAAAAAGAAGTTTTGGAGAAAAAGCTGAATGAGGAACAGGCGTCTTTCTTTTCTTTTTGAATAAAGTGAGAAACTGCGTTTCAGCAATATTTACAAGCTCAGCAAGAACAAAATAAAGATTTACAGAAGTTTTTAGATTTATCATCAAGAGTAGATTATACTTTTAAGAAGGTTAGAAATACAAAACAATTTATAGAGACATTGGGAACCTTTGAGGGATTATTGAATGTTTATAGAGATTTGCAAGACAATAAAATAAGTATCCAAGAAGCAAAGGAAAGAATAGGTTATCAATGAGATGACCATAGTTTTGTTGTAAATTTAACTTATGCATTAAATGATTTGAAAAACAAAATTAATTATATGTATAAAGATAATTTGAAGGATTTTGAAAAGATTTATGATGAGGTAAGAGACAAATATAATTTACCTTATGCGTCAGATCCTATTGAGAAGGCTAAAATAGTTCTGCAGTATAGTTCATTGGATGGATATGATGAGAATTCGAGGAAGCAAATTTTGAAGTATATGAGAGATGTTAGTAAGTATAAATTAGTACAGGCTAATTTGAAAAAACACGAAGTAGAGATAGAAAATAGAGTTAATAAAGGAGTTGATGGAATAATAAATGAGTTTATGACTGAGGATAGAGTTCATCAATTGTTAGATAGCAAGGGTTATACAAAATTTGAAAAATGGACAACTACTAAGTTACAACAAGAGAGAGAATATTATACACAAATAGAAGAAGCGAAGGAAAAAATAGAGAAGATGTACAAAGATAGGAAAATAGGTTATGATGAGTATAATGATTTTATGAAGACTTATAAAGATGCGGAGGAAACTTTGAAGAAATTAATAAAAGCAAAAACAGCATATATTTATTATAAAGCATTATGACAAGAGGGAGAAGATTTTGCGGAGGTTTGGAAACATTATTGGAGTATAGCTAATTGAGAGGAAGCTCCTAATGATATAAGTGATGCAGTTAAAAAGAGTTGGACTTGATGAAATATTTTTGATGAAGTGCAAGATAAGGCTAATAAAATATTATATGATCATACAGATGACAAATTGGCAAAAATTTATTGAAAGGTTTTTGGGGCTTTAGATTTTGTTTGAGCAGGATTTAATCTTATCCAGTCTGCGATAGAAAGAGGTTTTGGGACAGTTTCTGATGATTTGGCATTTCATTATGCAGGTGTAGATACAGATGATGAAAGTTTGTGGAATACTGCAACAAAATTATTACACTATGGCGTAGGTATATGAACAACAGTATTTAGTACTGAATGACTATGATTAGCTGCGAAAGCAGGGAAAATTACTAGTTTAGGAAAATTTTTGAGTTGATTGAGTAAGTGGGGGAAGCAATCGAAGATAGGAAGATGGGCGTTTACTAATTTTTCTAGAATTTTAGAGAATGCCAAAAGTACAAAATTAGGTTCAGTAGCTACGTGGGTAATATGAAAATGAGATTGGGCAGTAAAAACAGTTTGGGATTGAATTATTATGGATGCGGCAGTAGCTAATTATATGTCGAGTCATTGAGTTGAATTAGACCCTGAACTTGATCCGATAGTGTCTATAGCTGCTTCTTGATTGTTACATTGATTGTGAGGAATATGGAGAAAACTTTGAGGAACAAGAACACCTAGTCTATCACCAAGTGAGTTGTTAGATGACCCTAAGACTTTTGAATATTTGAGAGAAGCTGGAGTGGAATTGGATAAATATCCAGCTATGTTAGCTGTTTTGAAGAAATATAATAAGGAGTATGGAGACAAGGCTTTTGTTGATTTAATGAAATATACTGCTTATAAGAGTTTGTTGACAAAGGAGATAGCAGCAAACAGAATAATGAATGTAGTTGATGCAGTGATAAAAAATATTGATGAGGGAGGAGTAATAGCACAGAAGTTAGGGGAAAGAGCTGAGCAAGTTAAAAATGAATTAGTGGCTTATAAACAAAAAATTGAAAAAGAAAAAGCTGTAATAGGAAGCAAGATGCAAAAATTGAATAAAGTAAATAATTTGGCAGAGATTATGGATGTTGTGGAAGGAACAGCAGTATCTAAGTGAGTTTGAAAATACGAAGGTAAAGTAGCTGGTAGTGTAATAAAAGATGGTAGTGGAAAAGGTAAACAAATAGTGTTTACTGATTGAACAAGGATTAGATGAGATTTTGAGAGATTACCTGAATTTGGAGAATTAGAAAATAGAGTAAGACAAGTAATTAAGAATTTTGAAGCAGAAAAATGAAAGAAATTAAAAGATATGTGAAAATTGGATAGAATTAATTTAACTAATGTTATTGCTGATGAAATAAGAGATTATTTGTCGCAGGTAGATTCTCCATTTAAGATAGCATATGCAAGAGCATTAACAAAAGCTGATAGGTATGCTATTGCTAAGAGAGTATTAAATGCATTTGAAGAAGATGGGGAGAAATATATTAAAAAAGCGTTGGTTGAAGGATTTGGTAAAAAACTTAAGAGAAAAGATATTGAAGGGTTGGCAAGAAAGATACACGCAGAAGATGAATTAATACCTGATTTGAAACTAGAAGAGTTAGAGAAGGCTCATAAAAGAGTTTTAGAATTACAGAAAAAATATAAAAAATTAGTGAAAAAATCAGCAGATAAATTGGCAGAAGTTTCACCTAAATTGGGTAAAGTATGAGAGCAACTTGCGGAAGAAATAGTACCTCTAAAAGAAGAAGGAGGGAAATTAATAGTGAAATCAAATATTTGATTAGAAGCAGTGTGATTGGATTTTATTTCTAGACTTTTGTTATATAAATTTAATAGCGAACCATTAGAAGTGTTTAGAAAATATTTGACTGATGTTTTAGGATTAGATGAAGAGTTGGCAGATACTTTTATAAGTAATATTTTGAATTTGGATGTTGCAAAGAAATATGGGACAGAGTATATGATAACTTGAGAAGATGCTGCAGAGAAATTCAAAAGAAAATTGATGTATACATTGAGAAAATGAACAAATAATGCATTGACGTTTATATTGAGAAGATATGTCAAATTGTTAACTAGATGGTGAAAAATTAAAGGACAACCATTTGAAAAAGTATTAGCAGAATTTTTGCCATTATTACAAAGAAAATGATTTTTTGGTGAGGTGATTAGAGCTCAGACAACTGCTCAAATAGATAAAGTAATAGCTAGTAGACTTTGAGTGATAAGACCGAAGGAAGTTGGATTATTTAATATAGATGTAATAAAAAATAAATTACAAACATTGGTTGAAGTGGGAGCTCCAGATTATGTAAGAAATAGTTTAGTGAGTTTTGTGAATAAAGTGGAGGATTTTAATTCTTTGATAAAAGAAGTAGCATATAAGAAATTTATTCCTTCGATGTTGACTTTTATACAAGATACTTGATTGTATAATTATTTTAGAAGTTTGTTGGTAGAGTGAGATAAAGAGGTGATAGAGTTTGTATCGAAAATAATGGAGGTTTTTGAAAAGGAATTAAAGCCAAAGTTAGTAAAGAAGATAAATGACAAATATTTATTAAGTTTAGATAGTTATTGAAAATTAAAGTTTACATATGTTAGAAATACTGTTTCAGCATTTTTGTGGAATAAATTGTTGGCTGAAAAATTGGAAGCTAGGATTGGAAAAGAGCTTTGAGAAGAGATAAGTAATTTTTTGAATGAATATACAAAGTTGATTCTTAGTTTATCAAAGGAAGATATTGAAGTAATAAGAAAAATATTTGGTACATTAGGAGATTTTGAAGAGAAGATGTTAAATGGTTTTGTTTCAGAAGTTCAACTTAAATTGCTTTTATGAACAAAGAAGGCAGAAAAATTAATAAAAGGATTTGAGAATTTGAAACAATATTTTGATAAAGTTGATGTGAATAAATTAAAAGAGATATTGTTTGATGAATATGTAGAAGCTATGTTAAGGGCACATTGGGCTGAAGAATATGTACCTGAGTTAAAAGCAATTGCTAAGGAACAATATGTTAAGTATTTTGATATGTTAGTTGATTCTATAGCTGGTGAATGAAGGTATGCAAGGACTTTAGCATTAGCACATTTATATGGATGAGTAAAGAGATTTACAGATGAAATTTTAAGCTTACAATGAGAAAAATTGTTAGAGAAGATAATGGAGTTGGATTGATGAGTTGCTTTTACTAATGCTTATTATTCTACTCCATATTTGATAGACCTTGTAGAAAAAGATCCTTTGTTTGTTTTGGCTCATGAAATAGCACATTTATTTCAAAGGTTGTTCGGTATAGAGAGAGCTAAGACAGGACAACATATTCTTTATGATATGTTGGAGAAGTGAGGAAAGATAACGGAAGAAATAGAGAAAGCTCATCAATATAGTTATTTGCCAGGCTTGGGTAATCCTAGTATGGATTTTCTTGAGAAGTTAAACAATTTAATTGACGAACATAAAGATTTTGAAAGAGTTTTAACAGCATATTATTCTGATGTGAGAGTGTATGAAGAAATACAGGCGGATTATCTATCAATGTCTATTAATTTTGGTAGAGATGTGGCTGATAAGTATTTAGCTGCTAATTTCTTTACTACTGCTTTGTATGTAGCTGCTAAGTTATGAAAGAGAAAGCTTGATATAAATTGATTGGAAAAAGTAGTAAAAGCAGTCTTTGGAGAAAAAATGGCTAATACAATTATTGAAAAATATTTGAATACAGTACTAGATAAATTTAAGGGATTTGATAAATTAGTAAGGTCATATTTAAGTTCAAGTGTAAAGAAATTGAAGGATGAGCCTGTAACTAATGAATTATATTGGGTTGGAAGAAAGATAAATAATATATTTGTGAGATTCTTAGAATGAGGTTTAAGTAAGTGAGAAGTAGAGTATTTGTTGGATAAAGCAATAACAACAGCAAAAACAGAAACTAAGGAAGTAAAAAACTTAAATGAGAATTTTGTTAGTGGTGAGATTAAGACATTGAAAGATGATATTGCGTATGCATTCTTAAGTATTGTAGACAAACAGTTTGATGAAGAAACAAGTTGGTTATATAAAACTATGATGGAGGAAGCAAAAAAGGAATGAATAGTATTTGTTTATGGAGATTGAGCAGCGATAACAAAATTAGATATAGAAGGGTTGTCAGTTTGATGAGATAATATTTTACAACATTTCAGAGCATATCAGCAAATATTAAAATGAGATACAAGAGCAGTGAGAATAAAAGCTCTTCCTGAAGAAGTTGTATTAAAAGAGAAGAATAAATATAAAAATAAGCGTGTGGTATATATAGGTTCAAGAGCAGATTTTGTGAATTTTAAAAATAAATTTAAAGGATTAGTTGAATTTTTAGGAAATACTGAAAATCCTAATTTCTCTTTCTTTGTAATTAAGGATGGAGATATAAATTGAGTGTATGTAATGCCATTTTCAAAAATATGAGAAGATATGTTTAATAAATTAGAAGGACTTAGTGAGGCAGTATTAAATATTGATTTAAGTGGATTAAGAGTTTTTAAACGTGGAGGTTGAGAAGAAAAAGAATTTGATTATTACCAATATTTGTTGGATATTATAGAAAACACGTTAAAGAGAGGTTTTGAGATTGAGAGTTTCTCTGGATTAAACAAGTTGTTAGCTAGTGATGTGGAAAAATATTTGAAGATAATTAAATGAAATTGGCAGCCTCAAAAGGTACTTCAAAAATGATTGGCTACATTTAAAGTAGGAGAATTTGCAGACCAAATATTTAAGAATGTAGTAGAAAAATACATAAAAGAAAGTAGAGTGCCAGATGAGGTAATAGAAGATGCTAGAAAGATAATGAACGAATGAATATTAGAAACAATAAAATGATTACAAAATAGAATAGCGAACAATTTAATAGATGATTTATTAAAAACATCTTGATTAGTAAAGTTGAAGGTAGATAAGGAAAAATTAAATTATGTGTTGTCTAAAATATTACTTAATATGTTTGATAGTGGAAAGTTTCATTGGTTAATGAAAGATGTTATACAATCTTGAATGGAAGATTTTGTAGAAGATTTCTTAAGAAGAAGAAATTTGACTCCTGAATTATTTGCGGCTTGAATAAGGAGATTTGGTTTTGATAGTGATATGATGGCGGAAAATTTATATAATCTTTTGTTAGAAAATGTGAAAGCTTATATAACTCCTAGTACAATTGAAAAGTATGTGAAGATTTACGAGGAAGCAGTGAAGAAACTAGGTGAGTGAATTATGCCTAAGGCAGATAATGTTTCTAAGTTGTTGTATATGTGGTCAAAGACGTTAAATAGTGATGACATAAGTCAGATTTTAACTACTGCATTTATGGCAAGTAAGGAGTTAGGATTAGGAGGATATAAATTATTACCAGCAGGTATAAAAGCATTAGATTATAGAGCACAAATAAAAGAAGATATTGCAAATTATTTTAGAGTTGCTTCTAAATATAGCTCAAGAAAGGAGATAATAAGAGATATATTGGTTGGTTGATTTGAATTTACTAAATGATTGTGAGAAGCACAGATAAATAAAATTGTAGAATATTTAAATCAAATGGATGATGAGAAGTTATATGATACTTTAGCAGATTTAATTTTTGATACAGAGTGAGGTTTAGCATTTATCAAATTCTTTAAAAAAGCAGGGGTAAAGACATTAAATAAATTAGCACCTAGTATTGTTAAATATCAATTGATGTTAAATGCTATAAAAAGAAGAGGTTTTAAGTTATCTTATTCTTTGCTAAATTATTTGCCAGATATAATTGAAAGGATTTGGAATATTCCTGGAGAAGTATTTGATAATTTGATAGAGAAACTTTCAGGATTTGCACATAAGATTATGTGAGAAACAGAAGAATCTTATAGTGAAGCAGCAAGAGAGTTGAGAGAATTGTTAGGAGAAGATTGATGGAGTATGTTTGTTTATTTTGTGAATTCGAATAAAGATGTTTTAGAAAAGCTTTATGCAAGAGAAAAGTTTGTAAGTTTACCAGGTGTTTCAAAGCTTCCAAAACCTTGACAAGCAGAAGATATAGATGATGTTGTATTAGCTTTTGAAGAACAAGTGAGCGTTGTAAGAGAAAACTTCAATTTCTATAATTATCTTGCTTGGTGATTGAAAGAATTGAGAGATTTAGATATAATGCACCCTATTAAGGATTTTGTGGTTCTTAATAGAAGAGCACTTAATTTTGTGAATTTTATGGCTTGATATGATAGTCAGTTGTTATCTATTTGGAGACATTTAGAAAGAAATAAGTATGTATTTAAATTTTTAGGAAAGGAATATAAGGTTGAAGGTACAAAAGTTATAAAGTTGAATAAATGAGAGAAAATATTAGATTGATTAAGGAATGATGCAATAGCAGAAAGAAACAATAGAATAATGTCTGTAATAATGAAAATAGAATCTATGACTGCTAGTGGGTATGATGTATTTAGTTGATTGAAGTGGGTAAGAGATGTATATGTTGATTATGTAAATGAGGTGAATAGATTGTCTAAATTATTATGACTTGGAAAAGAAGTGCCAACAGAGGTAGTATATAATGCTTATAACAAGGCGATTAATGAGATGATGGAAAGATCGAAATTTATAGATTTTTATAGTGCAGTAGAAAGATTGTTTGGAGTTAAAATTAAAAATGGTAAGATAGAAAGTGCAGAAGGCTTTTATAAGGGTGAGGTTGGAAAAGCTATACAGAAGGAGATGAAGAAAATTTTCTGAGAAGAGTTAAATACTAGAAATGTTTCAATTGATATAGAATTTGGTAGGTCTGCAAGAAAAAATTTTGCAGCTGTTGTAGAAAAACTTTTAAAGAAAGATGGATATTATGTTGTAAAAGAGTGAGATGAGATAAAACTATTAAATAGGAAGGCTATGGCTATTGAATTTGTAAGAAGATTAAATGACAGTATAAAAAATGATATTGAGAGTTTAATAAAGGTTGGTGGTGAATATTTTGATGATAATTTTATAGCAGATTTGGTAGATGAGTTAGACCAATACTTGAAATGATTAGTTAAATATATGGATACAGCTGATAGAAAAGCTTCTGAAATAGTTGAAGATGCGAAATGAATAGTGTACACTATTTTTAATAGAATTTACGATCGGGCAAATAATAAAGCTGCAGTAAATATTGGAAGAGAGGAAGAGATATTGTATAAGGATATTGGTGATGCGGCTTTAGCATATTTGAATTGATATAAAGATGTATTTGAGCAATTGAGTACTGTATGATTGTTAAGAGTAGATGAGGATATGAAGAAGTTATTACAAAAGATTAAAGAACTAAAGGGTGATATAGATTTTGCTGAACTTGAGAAGAAAGCAAGAATAGTTTGAAAAGAAATTAATTTCCCACCTGTTGCAAGAGAGAAATTGATTGATATGTTTAAGAGGGTATATTCAAAAATTGAGCACGAAGAAAGAGAGGTCTTTGAATATTCGGAAAAATGGACTGGATATGAAGATGTCTTTTTGGGAGTAAATAATTTAGACGAAGAATATAACATTTTAAGAGATGTATTGAAAAACCATTTCTGATGATTAGAATATAATGTAGGAAAATATTGGAGAAATTTTATTAAAAATTTGAAAGAGGAATTGAAACAATGAGGAGATTGAATAAAAACATTTGCTAAGTTATTAAATGATATTAGGGAAGATTTTGATAACTTACAAGCTATGTTATGATATACTTGTATTTTATAACATAAAAACTACTAATGAAAGCTTGTCCTATAAGTAAACATTTACCAGAAAGAATGGTAGATTTATTAGCAAAAAGCCCTGTCCTTTCTATAATAGAGGACGGGGTGATGAATATTCTTTCGAAAAGTTTCAGAGAATTAAAAGATTATGCGATTGACACTAGAAAATTTAAAATTAGACAGTATTGGGCTGGTATAATAGATAAATGAGCAAAAGCATTAAATGATGTAAAAGATTTAGAAGAATTTATTGCAAAATTAGATAAATGAGAAAAAGCATTTTTGGATATATTGTATCAGTCGCTTTATTCTTATTATAAAGTAATATCATATTGAAAAAATGATGGAAAACTTGTAAAGGAATGGGCACAAGATCAAGCTAAAAGGACTATGTTAGATATTTTGAAAACTGTAGATGTTTCTGCTATCCCTGATAAGTTTGGAGTGCATCATTTGTTGCTTTCTCTAGAAAATGCAAACTTATATTGAGTTTTTAGGACTTTGTTTGGAAACGAAGATTATAAAGGGATACTTTCGAATTTAATTTGAATGTTTAGCACACCTAATCATTTGGTTTATAAAAAATTGTTAGAGAAATTAACAGAAGAAGAAATAAAGCAATTATACTTGCATTGGTTTAAATTTGAAAATGAATATAGGTGAGTTTGGTGATGGATTAAGAGGTTTTTATTGGAAGCTAAATCTTTAACTAGATTTACTGCATATACATTGTTTGCACCAAATTGATTGGCTATGGCATTGGTCCAATGATTAACATATGATAATCTTTTACATTCATTTGGAAAAGAAGAATTAGAGGAGGCTGGTAAGTTTTTAGATGAATTTAATATTTTGCCTTCTGAGTTAATACGCGAGGAATTGGAAGTATTCGCAGATATTGCAGCAGTTTGAGCTGAGTGAAGTTTTATTCAAAAGATATATAATAAAGTTGCTGATTTATTAAAATTAAAGTGAAGAGCTAGACAATATTTAATTGCTACTCAATGATGATTACATAATGTGATTGATTTATTTTATGTGGAAAAATTGAGAAGAGCAGCGTTAATAAGGGCTATGAAACAATTAGGGATACAAGATTTTAATGAATTAAGAAAGTTTATTCAAACACCAGAAGGATTAGAAATAATTAAAAGAATGGTAAAAAGATATTATGAAGATATGAGAGGTTTTCCTGTTTTATGGTGATTGTCTAAGTATACTTCAGGTAAATGGAGATGATTTATGTATTTGTTTGGGTTTATGTCAACTTGGGGAATAAATGTGATGAAAACTTTTTTGGAAGATGCGTTTTTACCAATATGGAGTGCAATAGATGTGTATAAAAGGACTTGAAGTGTAAAAACAGCTTTACAAGCGTTAAGAGCATCTTTTTATGATGAGGCTTTTTTGTTCGCTTGGATGAATATAGCCCATTCAGTATTATGGGCACATAGATTAGATTATGCATTAAGAACAAATGAAGATTGAGAAGAGAATCCGGTAGAATATTTTTTGAAGTTAGGTTCTTGGTTTAATATGACATTACAGGCTTTTGAGTCAAATATTTTATGAAGAATTTGATTAGATATTTATGAGGGGTTAACTTTTAAATTTCCTAATTGAGAAGAACATCCAATAGGTTTTGCAGCTTACAAAACAATATGAGAATTAACTAGATGATTTTTAAGAGAATTAAAAATAGTAAATCCATTTGTTGAAGCGGCGACAGCTTATGCAAAGTTTAAGTCAGCTTGATATAGTGATGAAGAAGCTTTTAGTAAAGCACAAGACATTTTGTTTAATTGATTTAAGCGTGCTTTTACTTGATATATAAGATATTTGGAAGGTAGTATATTTGATGATGAGACATTTGGTTATTATATACCGCACAGCAGTAAAGATATTGCATCATTTTTAATATGAGATAATGTGAATAAATTTATTGACAAATATTGAGAAATAAAGGATTATGAGTGATTTTTAAAATGGTTAGATAAGGGTTGAATAAGAAATGTAGGGATGTATTTCCTTTATAATCTTCCAATTATTAAATGAGTAACAAGAGGATTGGGGGCAGAATATTTTAGTGAAGTAAAAGATTTTATGAGTAAAATTGAAGATGATGTAGTATTAAAGAAAATAAGAACAGAGTGAGTAGTGCCAGTTGATTTGCCAGGAGTATCTCCTGCAATTCAAGAGAAATGGATAAATTATCTTTATAAAGAAATGACAAAATGGGCTCCTCAATGGCTTTTAGAAAAAGGAGCATCAGAGAAACAAATATGGATGCCAGATGAGATAAAGAGAAATTTTGAAAAAATAAAGAGTAGTTTAACATATACACAAGAAGATATTTGGGTAGCTAAGATGATAGATGCTTTAAGTTCAGAAGATTATTGAAAATTGTTGGAATTATATCATTCTTTTGATTGACAACCAAATGAAGCATATATGAAGGGATTGGTGCAAATATTAGGGATGTTGGAAGCTAATTCTCCTTGATCTACAAGAAAGTTTTTGTGATGGTATACATATGCATTAGCATCTGCAAGAGCAAAAGAATTATTCGGAACTACAAGTTGGAGAAAATTAACTCCTGAACAGAGACTCTTAATAGAAAGAGACGTGTTAAAAATGGTAGTTCCGTTAATGAGTTTTAGTTCAAAAGATTTAGGTTATATTGATTATACTTTCTTAACAAATGCAGCTCAAAAATATATGGAAATGATGTATGGAGATATTTTAAAGGAAACAAATGGGAAGTTGACAAATGATATTAAACGTTTTATTGCTGTAGATATTTTAGCATCAAATTTAATGTGGAAAAGAGGACAATGGGATGCGTATAAGATGAAGAATATTTTTGTTAAAATAGGAAAATCTATAAAAGATGAAGGTAAGAGAATGGTTCTAATAGATAAAGTGCTTTCTGATTTAACATTAATGAAATGAATGGATGAGCCTACAAAGCTTGCTATGAAAACGTGAGTATTGATGGCAAATATGGATTTATGGGATAATATATTAAAAAATCCTGAGTATAAAGCTAAATATTGAAAACTCATAGACAATTTAGTTAATCATTTGTGGCAAGCTAGAAAAGAAATAAATGATATGTGAAAAAAGATGATAGTGATGGATTTAGCGAGTTGATGAAAATTAGGGACTTGACAGGCAGGAACCTTAGGTTGAAAAATGTTAAAAAATTATTATAGTTCTTACCAAAGATATAAGCCTTTATATGATAGTTTCAGAAAATATGCAAAACGTTTACCACTCATCGAATATATGAGAGAAAACCACTGAAGTTATGGAAGATATTACCCAGTATATTGATGAACAGCAAGTTGGTACAGACCAACAATTGCAAGGTATTTACCATACTTTTCAAGAGGATATTATAAAGCAAGACCAAATACAGCCTTATCAAAAAGATTGATTAAAGAAATTACAAAACAACCAGTTAAGAGAAGTTTCAAATACTACTACTGAAGGGTGAGACCACCTAGAACAAAAAATCGCTAAAGTGTTAGATGAAGTTGGGCTTGATGATGAGACAGTATTTAAGATGCTTAAAAAAGCACTAGAACTATGATTAAAACCTATAATACCAGTGATGTGAAAAGATGGGACAGTAGAACGGACGTATGATTTGAAGGCAGTAAATAGTTTAATAAATACACGGATGAAGCTAAAATGATATGGTAAGCAACAAAAGATAATACAGATAGCAAATATTTTTTGAAATACTTGATTTATAGCTTAAAATAATCGTTATGGCAAAAAAAAGTAAAAAAAAGGAATTTGAAAAAGATAAGAAGAAATTGTGAAATATAGATGTTGAAATGATTTGAAAAGATGTAGAATTTAGGACATATTTATATAGTTTGTTGCAGCAAGTGTTTTCGTTTTATGAGCAGAATTATTTTCCTAAATGGGTAGATATATACAAAGCATACTATTTAGACACATTAGATAGGCAAAAACAATTGAAAGAACTAGATCAAGAATGGAGAACAAATGTTAGGTATCCATTAATAAAGATGGTAGTAGATACATTATTTGCGAATTTTTATGATACAAATGTAACATATAAAATTTTACCAAGGCAAGAAGATGATAAAGAGAAAGCACAAATAGCACAAAAAGTTTTAACTTGGATGATGGATGTATGAAGAGCAAATGATGAGATTTTTGATGCTGTAAAGGAAGCTATGCTTTTAGGAACAAGTTTTGTGAAACTTATTATAAGAAAGGAAGAAGAAGTAGGAGAATATTTAAAAGGAGTGAAAGATTGAAAAAAGCTTTATTGAAAATATAAGCGTGTCTACTATTATCCTTCGCTTTCAATGGTAGATGCTTTTTCTTTATTTATTGACCCAGCAGCTAGAAAAATAGAAAATGCAAGATTTATTTTTCATAGAAAAATAATACCAGTAAAGAAAGCTGTTCAATGATATTCAAAGTTACTTTGAATAAATTTGACTGAGAAACAAATAAATACAATTACTCAAGTTCCGTATTATATTTCAAAAAAGGATTATTCGAAGATTAAACAGATTCAATTTATGAGTGAATATCGGAGACAAAATATTGAGGATTTTTCTCGGGATAATATTTTTGAAATTTATTATCATGATAATGATTTAATAGAAGTTATAGAATATTATGAGCCAGATGGTAAACTTTTAGTGTTGTTTAATTGATATGTTGTGTATGATGATGTAAGTCCTTATCCGTTTAATGGTTATCCATTTGGAGTAGTGAAGTATGATACATCTGACACAATTTATGGTAAATGAGTAGGAACTAGTTTAGAGACTCAACAAAAGATAGCAGATATTATTTGGAATGCTTATCTCGATCAAGTTAAAGTAAATGTAGCTCCTATGTTTGAAGCGGATAAGTGATCAATAATGGAAGAAGATATAGGTGATTGAGTGTTAAAATATGAACCATATAAAATTTTAACAAAGAGAGATGATAAGCAAGCTATTAGGCCAATAAGTTTAGTGGCAAATGAAGCTTTATGACCTCAGGCATTACAATTAATTCAATCTTTGATAGAGTTGTCAGAATGACCTAATCAATATACAATGGGTGGTAGCCCAGTAGAAAGGTCGGCAACTTGAGCTAGTTTGAAAGCTCAAATTACAAAACAAAGATTAAAGCCTCTTGCTGATTCAATTAATAGAATGCTTTCATATATTGTGCCTAAAATGCTTTTGACATTAACTTTGGTATATCCAGAAAAATTGGTGGTTAGAATATTATGAGAAGACTGAGCGGTTTCATTCGAAGAGATTAAGCCGCAGGATATTATATGACAATATGATGTAGTGTTTGAGACAAATACATTGAAGGAAGTAATGAAAGAAATAGAAAGAAATCAATTAATACAATTTATTGCACAAGCTTTACCAGCAGCAAACGACCCAGTAAGACAGAGACCAGTGATTGATATATTAGAATTGTTTAAAGAAATTCTTCCTAAATTTGACATAAGTCAAGATGTATTGTTAACTGATGATAAGTTTAAAGAGATATTAGCTAACTTGCAAGCTACTTGACAAATAGCACAACAAGAAGCTCAAGAGAAAGTGGAAGAATATCAAAAGAAAAGGTATAAAGGAAAGAGACAAGAGCAACCTCAGATAACACCTGAGATGTTAGCACAAATAGCTGGTAATATACCGCCAGTACCGCCATCACCACCTAGCCCTGAAAAAGAACAACAAAGAGAAGTAAAGAGAGAGTTATATCAAATGTATTGAGGAGGGTTATCAGATATTTTGAGAAGGATAAAGAATTTTAATTGATAAAATCTTGATTTTTAAAAATAATTTATTATTATGATTTTAGATTTTAACTTTACACAATATGGCAATGGATTTCTTAAACGTTGTAGCACAACCTAAAAAAAATGATGAGTTTTCATTAGAGGAGTTAGAAAAAATTTTAGGGCTTAATGAAACTTGATGACAACCATCGGAACCTGAATCACAAGAACAATTACAATCGTGACAATCTGTTGAAAATGTTGAGAACAATGAAGAAAAGGAGGTGGAAGAAAACAAGGAAGAAGTGAATGAACAACCAGAACAAGAAAATGAAGAAAATGAAGAAAATGAAGAAAAAAAGGTTGAGGAAGAAATAGAAAAAGAGGTTGAAGAAAAGCAAGAAGAAAATAATTGAGAAGAATTAGATATTTTGAATGATGATTTACTTAAAAAGTACGAAGAATTATTAACAGAAAAGAAAGAGCTTGAAATAAAATATAATATATTAAAAGATAAGTACGAGAAACTACTTGAACAATATGAGAATCAGAGTTCATCAAAATATAGCGAGATACCAGCGAGAATGAAAGGGGTGGTGTTATTGTATAAAAATTTTGAAAACACCAACGATGAAAAAGTAAAAAATGAATTAATCGACAGCTTAGCTTCTTTGCTTACTGAACTTACTGGAAAAGACATATTTAGTTATTTGAGTGGGAAGAAAGATATAACTGCTTTAGTTGATGTGGAAGGTATAGAATGAGAGGATATGAGTTGAAAGAAAAAACAGAAAAATGAAGATGAGGATATAGAAAGAATTGCTTTAGAAATGTATTGATTGGATATTTAATTTTAGATTTTAAAGAAGAATACAGATGAGTAAAATAAAAACAACTAATACATACACACTGGATACTTTAATAAATATATACACTAAAATTGGGTTACCAATTTTTAGCTGGTATAAATCTAGATTTAAAACTATTGATTATTTATTCTTTGAGCCACAAGAAGTTGAATTCTTAACTAATGATGGACAAAAGATTAGTAAAGTTATTTTAAAACCAAAAAGCATTGATGGAATTACACCGGTATTAACAAGAGATGGTAAGGGATTATATTGGTGGGAACAAAAATATACGGAAAAAGCATTGCTTGTTAATGGAAATCAAAGTGGTGTAACTTCTATTAAAGTAAAGCCATATGATCAATATACAATTAATGATTTTGATATAGATGATAAAGTGTTGATTGCTTCTTCTGCTGATGGCAAAGATTATGTAGCTAGAATTTCGGCAATAGATTCTGCTACTAATACAATTACTCTTACAGACATTAGAACTTTGGATGATAAAACTGTAGCTTCTATAAATGTTAATGATGGTGATTATATCAAATATTTGTTTAACGCGAAAAATCCAGATGATGTGATTGATAATGACGGTTCTTCTATGAAGGCTTATAAAGAATATCAATCTGCATTCCAAAATATTGTAGGTACTATAAACTTTACAACTCCTGAATTAAATAAAACATATCAAATTACTGATGTGGAAGGATATGTAAAAAATAAAATTTCTTGGTTCTTGCACGAAAAGATTAGAGACTTAGCACACGGCATTTGGTTTGGTATGAACGTAAAGGATGAACCAGGTAGAAAAAATGAAACACTTTGAGTAATTACTGGTATTAAGAAGATGGGTGCTGAATTAGGTTCTTCAAATAAATTTGTTGAAGATTTAAGTGGATTGTCAGATGATGAAAAAGTAAATAAATTAATAGATATACTTGGAGAAGTTTGGGAGTCAGGAGTGTATGATGATGGAGTAGTAACAATTGTGGGTACAACAGCAGCATATAACTACTTGAAGAAAATTACTCAAAATTGGTATAAATTAGGAGGATTAAATGTATATACTGAAAGACAACACCATATTGATTTGGATGTAACTAAAATAGAAGACACATTAGCAGGAGTAACAACTGAATGGATGACTGATGCAATTTTGAATGAGTACGCAAAGAATTCAAAAGAATTTGGAAATAAGTTCTTAGTAATTTTACCAAGAAAAAAGATATGAATATATCAATTGACTAATGAAGGAGTTGATATAAATGGTAAGTTAATGAAATTTGGATCTAGTCTTGAATTCGAAGATATTACAAACCACATAGCATACAACAAGGTAATGAAAGGAAGAACGTTTGTAGTAAGAGGTCATTATGCAACATTGTTAGCAGGCTTAGAAACAGGAGCATACAGAATAGTGAAATTATAAAAAGATTAAAGCCTCGGTGAGAAACCGAGGCTTTTTTTATTGATTTTATGTGTAAAATATTTATAAATATGTTGATTTATAATTAAATAAAACTTATGAAAGCCCAAGATATATATTTGATGATGTTGCCAATATTGAATCAGCAGTGAATAACACCGATGTTTGCAAAGAATGATTTTGTTTCTTTTATTAATATTGGAATAGAAAATTGTATAACTTATAAATGACGGCTTTGGAGTTGGCAATTAACTGAAAAAGAAGTTGTTAATCCTAAGGTTTGAGAAGTGGAGGTAATTACTTTAGATTATCCTATTATGGGATACTATTGAACTTACATTAAACAAGGGGGACAACGGATTGATTATGAAAAAGCTAAAAGGAAAAAATATGCTATTTTCTTGGAAGATGAAGGTGTTCATTTTAAAATATTTGATAATGTGTTTAAGTATAAATTTATAAAACCATTAGAAGCAGTAAAATTTGTCTATTACAGATGAATACCACCAGTTAAGCTTTTAGAAGATGAAATACAGATGCCTGAATATTTTAAACCAGCAATTTTTTATTTTGCGATGAGTGAAGCTATTCCGTTCTATAAAACTTTTGAACAAGGGAGAGATACGGTGTATTGGCAGAAGGCAGTTAATTATCTAGAGAATTTGAAATTACACGATTGATATGTTTGAAATAAATTAGATGGTAAAAATATAATATAATGGCATTAGAGTTTTTTGATGGGAAATTGAAAGGAGATATAAGTCAAGTCTATATTAATTTTGTTAATTGCGATATTGAAGGGGTTGAATATATAGGTAGAAGATACCCTAATTTTTATAGAATTGTTAAAAGATGAACTTATAAAACAAAGAAAAAAATAGAATGATGGGAATGTACAGATATTGTGGAAATTGATTGAAGTAAATACGAGATGTGGATAAAGAAAGATAGAAGTAAAATAGCTATTTATAAATGAGACACAAAACTTTTTGAAGAAGATTTTGAAAAAGGACTTTATGAAAGGTTCGTAGTTTTTGATTTTGTAAAATGAGAAAAGAAGGCTGAAGGTGTTGGTAAACAAGTTATTTGTAGTGAGTGAAATTATTTTGAAGTAGATAGTGGTGATTTAACAGATATAATTCCAAGTGATTATATTTATGTGTATGATTGGAATTGAACACCTACAAAGAAAGATTGAATGCCGGGACAAGTAAAAACAATAACTAGAGTAGATTGACAAAAAATTTATATTGATGAATGGTGGTTATTAGGAAATAAAATTGAAGGTGGGAATATGAAATATGTGGTCTTCTCTGATTGGTGAAAGGTGTTTGGATTCGCTACAAAAAATTGATTTTATGTACGACATAATGATAATACTTTTTTAGTACCAGCATTATTGCCTAAAAAAATTTCTGCAATTATAGAACATAAGTGATTATTATGTATGTTAGATGATAAATGAAATTTTTGGAATTGAAGAAGATGAAAATTAATAACATATATAACCGCTTTAAATTTATTAGAAACTGGCTGAGGTTATTATTCTCTTGTTTCTTTCAATGATTATGTGGTGTTATTTTCGCAAAATAAAATAGCGACAGTTATTTTAGAAAAAGATAAAAATACTTGAGATTGGTATTGAAATCTATATAATTTAACTGATAAGTTCTGATTATTTTCCAAGTATTCTTATACTAACTGGCAAGAGAATTTATATGTGGTCACAAACTATAAAAGAATTGTTTCAATAAATATTATTCCAGCTTGATATGATAAATTTAAGTTAGCAGTTGAACCACAAAGTTTTTATGATACTTGGTTGGAAGTTGATGTGTTTGATGAAATAAATATAGTAAATGATACTAAAAGACTTTATATCTTTGGGGTAAAGAATTGAAGAACTAAAATCTTTATATTCGATTATTATTACAAGATTTGGTTGCAACATATAGTAGAAGAAAAAATAAATAATTATAAACAGAAAACATTTATATGAGCTTGAATATTTGAATATATAAAAGATTATGCAAATTGTGTACAGAAGATTAAATGGATCTTTTGAAGTGATAATAGATGAGTAATAAAGTATTTTAGGTTTATTAAACTTTATCTGGCAAGTGGGACGAAAATTACGTCGTATGATACTAAATTACGTATTAAACTTGATTATGATAATAAAAGGATAGTAAAAGAATACACAAAGTTAAAAAATACTTGACTAGCAAGGCAAATAGCAGTGGAAGAAATTTGACAATGAACATTAGGTAGCAGTATTATATGAGATATTTTGTTAGGAGGTGAAAAAGTATGAGAAGAAAAATTTCAGGAAGGTGTAATAAGAATTGATACAAATCTATATGGATATTTGCTTCAATGTGAATTGGAAAGTGCAGAAAATGATAGTATAGCATTTGAAGGATTCTTGTTAGCTTATGAAGTATTACCACCAGATATTACTGAGAGAGAAAATGTGTATATAGTATAGTTTTATAAAATAATTGAAACCTAATGAAATTGATAACAATTAAAAAATTAAGATCGTCTAAATATTGAAATGTGATAGCGAAAGTGTATAAAAGATTAGATGGGAAATATCAAGTTGTATTGCAGTCTTGAGCAATTAGTTGAGTAGGTGTAGGGAAGACTGCAGCAGAAGCAGTTAAAGATGCATATAATAAGTTTAAAATAAATTTCGATCAAGCATTAACTGGAAATAAAATTATGTTTGGAGAAAATGTTGATAAGTTTTTCTGAAATAATTGGAATGCAGTTGAAAAGTATGTTGAGAATAGAAATAAGAGATTAGCAAATATTGTTTTTAAAAAAGTATTAGATGCATTTAAAGCAAATCCTCCTAAAACATATGAAGATTTTGTGAGAATGAGAGATAAAATATTGATGGATACTATTGCACAGTATTGATGACAAGTAGATTGGAATAATCCAAATTGGAAAAACACAATTGATAATATTTATAGAAATATGTTGATTACATTTAAAAAGAAATGAATTCCGAATTGGGAAGCATTTTATAAAAAAGTTATTTCAGCTATAAAAAAGAAAAAAGCAGAAACACCTCCTAATCAAAATGAAATTATTAAAAAAACAAAATGAACCGAATTAAATATTGATTCGGTTGAAAAAGCAAAATGATTAAATGTTGATTTAGATACATATAATCAAAAACTAAATTGAATAAAACAAAAGTTTTTAGAAATGTGAAGACCAGATTTAGCGAAAGCAGTAGAATTAATGCAATCTGAGGTAGAAGCTACTAAACAAGCAAAAAACCAAGTATTAGAGTCGTACAAACAACTTATGCAAAATATCCAACAACAAATGTGAAAACTTTCTGAACAATATTGAATTGAAAGACAATTTATTGACAATTGGTTAACGCAGAAGTTTGGAGAGTTAAAACAAAAATTACAAGGATTAGATGAGTTAGCAAAGGAGAATTTAAATAAAAAAATTCAGTTAATTACTCAACAAATTGCAAATAAATCTAATATTTTAGAAGGAATGCAAAGAAAATGAAAAGTTTCTGTTTGACAAGAATTAGCTGCTAGTGCAGAAGTATGAGGTCAATTTTTAGATAAGATTCAAAAAGCTTATGAAGATTATTACAATCAATTAAGAAGAAATACACAAGATTACTATAATCTTTATAAAACTTGGCTTAATGAATTACAACAATCACAAGCTACTTGGGCAAAACCGTTATACGACTTATTATATAATCAAGCAGCAAAACTTTATGGAGGTCTACATTGAACAACTGAGAATTGGTTAAATAAAGAAGTGTGAACAATAGGAAAACAAGCAACAAATATTGCTAATTTGACAACAACTGCTTATAGTCAAAATTTACAAAACAAACAATTAGAAGCTCAAAAACCATATTATGATTATTATTGAGTTTTAAGCCAAGCTACACAAAAACAATTACAAAATGTGAATACTACTCAAAAACAATCGCAAAATACTAAACAAAAACAATCTGAGCAAGGGATGAGTAAAGCACCAGATGAAGAATTAAAAAAGATATATTGAAAACAAAAATCAATATTATGAGAAAGTGGTTTTAGATGATAAAATATTATAAATGACAAGAAGAACAAGAACAACACAAATTTATGTTAGGACTATGCAGATAGCTGGGAAAGAGAAATTACGTGAGCTTAATGATGTTGATGTTAGTTGAGTTTCTGATGGTGATGTTTTGAAATATGATTGAACTTCTGGGAAATGGAAACCAGGGAAAGTTTCTTGATGAGGAGGTGGAGGAGCAACTAAATTTACTGAATTAACAGACACTCCTAACAATTATACAGGACAAGCAAATAAGGTTGTAGTTGTTAAATCTACTGAAGATGGGCTTACTTTTTCTTCAATAACTACTACTGATGAGAAAGTAGCTTTAAATGCTTCTGATACGCCTTGATATTTGGAAGATAAAATTGATGGAAATACTATTAAATCAGATTGAACTAAGATAGCAGTAGATTGAAGTGCGTTGAATGTAGATAAAGTTGATTGAAAAGATGTAGATGATACTAAAACAGATAACACAGCTTTATGGACAGCACAGAAAATTAAAAATGAAATAATAACTACAACTAGTAATAAAGCCGATAAAGTAGCTGGTGCAACAGCTTGAAATTTAGCGACTTTAGATGCTTCTTGAAATTTAGTAGATAGCTGATACAAACCAAGTGATTTTGCTGAGGCTGCACATACACATACTTGGAATGATATAGATAAAACTTGAAGTAAATTAAGTGATATAGAAAATGTGCCTACACCTACTTCTGCTAATACTTATTTGAAATATGATGGTTCAAATTATGTTTGGGATTTCCCAGAAGTAAAAGCAAAAGCAAGTATTTATAAAACTTGACAAAGTTATTCTAAAAATGAATTAATAACTGACAATAGTTATTCTAGTCTTTTTATTGCTACAAAAGATTTTGTAGCAACAGATATAGTTACTGACACAAATAATTGAAATATAAAATCTGTTACTTCAAGCTGATTAACATATAAACAACAAAATGCATTTTGAAAAAAGAGTGGTGATTCTATTACAATAAGTTTAACTAAATCTAATTCTGCTTTAAATAGACACGTTTTTGTTTTAAAGAAGCAAGAAGTTTCTTCAGTTAATATAGAGCCATTTAAGTTTGATGGTACTGATACTAATTTAGATTATGACTCTAATTGGGTAATAATGGATGGAGATGTACATTTGAAAAAGTCAGATAAGTTTACTATGGAAAAAGAGGATTTTTATTATAAAAAAGCTATAGATACAACATTGTATAAAGATATTGTTCAGATAGATGTTAATTTTATAAGTTAATATAATACATATGGAAATTAAAAAGATAGTGTTTACACCTTTAAGTTCATCCAGTTTGGCGTATACGGCTATTGGTTGAATAAGATTTTATGATGTTGATTGAAATCAAATTGATGTTTTGGGTTCGGGAGTAGTTACTGATGATCCAGAAACTTTTGAAACAGATAAAGTATTAATTACTGCTAGTAATTCATATCATAATGGTGACCAATACAATGTATGAAATGCGTTTAGAAATGATAGACCACAAACAGGTGCTTTTTGAGATAGGTTTTATTGGTTATCTTCTAATGATAATCAAACATTAACAGTAGAATTTAAAACTCCAATAGATAAAATAAGTAAAATAGAGTTTAATCCAAGGCCAGATTCAAAATATTCAAATAGAGGTGTAGATGAAGATTTTGAAATACAAGTTTATGATAGTGGTGACAAGTTAATAAAAACTTATACAGTCACACCTGAATATAAAACAGTTAATAATATACAAACGATAGAAACACCTGAATTAACTGAGATTAAGAAAATTCTTTTTGCTAAACCTGACGGAAGTGTTTGGCGTTATGACAATAAAACTAATTCGTGGATTCAGGTTAAAACAAACAAGAACTTATTGAAATCAGAAGATTTCCAAAAATATGGACACGATTTGCCGTTTAATATAGATAAGACGAAATTAACTACTTTGGATGTTAATCCAGAAGTATTAGCTTGGTCGGATGATAGTTCAAAAACTTCAGCTAATATGAAATTAGATTTTGTTTCTTATGAAAAATTGATAGTACAAAATAATCCACTTAGTTTGTTAGATTATGAAACAATAAATTCAATTACTGTTAATACAAAAGGAACAGGAAAAATAAGATTTTTATTTTCAAGAGATTTAAATAATTGGTATAAATGGAATGGGTCTGATTGGCAATTAGTAAAATCTTGAGGATTAGATTATACTAGCCAACTTGATATTAATTTAGTTTTAAATGAAGGAATGTCACCTTCTACTATCAATTCTTTAACTTGGACAGAAATTCAAAAATTATATGGTGGTTCTTCTGCGACACCTGATAAAATATGATTTGCTTTTGCTTTACAAAATGATACTGGGACAGATGATATAACTTTAACTTCGCTGAAATTAAATTGTAATCCGAAAGCATTTTGGAAGGATGTGTCGAAGGATTGTGAAATTCAGCAAGGTTATCAATCTATTATAATTACATTTAATTTAGATTGAGACTTTAAAGTTAATTATATGGATTAAATACTATAAATTAGTTGAATTTTAAATCAAAATTAATATATTATGAAGTGTAAGAGTAGTTTATCATTAAGTTATGATGTAATGTGAATGGCAGATTTTGCTACAATGTGTATATATTATGGTAAACAGGTTTTAACTTTTTTCTGGGAAAAAGTTTTAATAGCAATATTTGTCGGATTAATAGCATTAATAGTGGATGTATATCACGCTCAAGAGATAGCTTTAACAGCATTGATAGGGTTAATGGTATTGGATTTTGTCTTAGGTTTTTATAGAGCAATCAGGCATTGAGAAGTTTGTAGTTGGAAGATAAGATTTTGAGCGGGTAAATTTATAATTTTTTGAATTATTATACTTACTTGATATTGGTTAGACCAAGTGTTTTTTAAAACAAATATGGAACGGGGTTTTCAATATTTTTTTATCTTATATTTATGAGTCGGTGAGTGAATTTCTGTGTTAGAACACATCGCAGCAGAATGGAAAGTAAAGTTGCCTTTGTTGGGTGTACTAAAGAAAAAGCAAAGACAATTAGAAGATGTAAAGGATTTCAAAGATATTTATGATTTAATTACTAAATGAAAATAATGCAATTTCCTGAAATTATTATTATGCGACCATTAATACCACTTATTCAAGCTTGGGTTTGATTTGTTAAAAGCTATAAAATCTTACCAAAAACATCACTAAATGGTGTAGCCATAATAAGTGCGATAATCTTCACATATTTGTATGCATTTTGATATAGTTTGGATTTTAATATGTACCAGCTATTTATGTCTGGATTAGCGAATGGTTTGGTATCAATAGGTTTTTATAAAGCTTCAAGATGACTTTTATCTTCTAAAAATAATAATAATGGCTAGAAGCAAAAGAAAAACAACTTCAAAGAAAAAACCACAAGTAGTTAAATTGGGTGGAAAAAAGATAGTTATCAAACATCCTTGAGCTACAAGAGCAGCTTGTAAAAGAATGGGATATAGCTCAGGATGTGATCCAAGGTGTTTGAATAAATTAGAAAAAAGATGAGGAGTGCGGACAGCTAGAGCTAGATTAGCAAAAGCTTTGTGTAAGATTAATAAGAAAAAAAGAAAATAATTTATTTTTTAAATTATTTAATAATGGAATTACTATATGCTTTTTGAGGTTTAATAGTTCTTTGAATTATTATTCTTTCTTTAATGGCTTTTATGAAAGATAAAGATGATGATTGGTCTATTCCTGATGATCCAGGAGCAAAAGCCAAAGAAATATGGGAAGCTGACCCAAGAGACTTTAAGGTAATAGACTTGCTGTGAGAACCATCAGAAAAAGAGTTGAAAAAAACTCCGAAACAAAGAAATTTGATAGATGAATGGTTAGACCATACATATAATCAAGGTTCAACAGGAAGTTGTACATCGGTAGCTCTTACTCACGTTATGAAGATATTGAATGCTATAGACTATGAAATGAAAAAATGAATAGAGCTAGATTGGACAGACTTGCGGACAAAAATGGGGCATAAGATATGAGATAAAAGAGGAGATTATCTAGAAAATGCGTTAAAGACTCTTTATAAAAAGTGAGAGTTAGGAAGCGTATATGACGAAAGAAAAACATTCTTTATTGATGGATATGCTTATCATCCATTTGACGCAAGTGATAAGTGAATTAAATTGGTTAAGTATTTAATTTGAGTAAAAGGTTATCCATTGTATTTTGCTACAAGATGAAATAGAAAAGTTTGGATGGATATGGTAAAAGGAGAAATAACTCATATAATTACTCCAGAACAAGCAACTTGAGGCCACGCTTTGTGTATAGCAGGATATGATGATGAATATTTTTATGTAGTAAATAGTTGGACTCCTAACTATCCAAAAGATAATCCGACAATATCTATGTTTAAATGGCCTATTAGATTGTTCAAAGAAGCAATTCAAAAATGAATGGTGTATTGGAGATTTTTTGTGGTGTTTGATAAGATAGATAAAGAAAATATGTTATTCCCAGATTTTAACAATAATAAATGGAAAGAGGCATATGAGGCAGTGAAATGGGCAAAGGAAAATGGAATAGTTAAGTGAGTTCCTCATAGTGATGGTAAGTATTATTTGGAGCCAAATAGACCATTAACTAGATTAGAGTTTATTGTAATGCTTTATAGATATACACAATGGTTGCAACAACAAAGAGTTGAAAAAGGCTAAAAAATTATTAAAAAAGAAGTAGTTTTATATCGTGAAATGTATGGAATATGGTGCAAAGATATTTCAGTATAATATAAGGGAGGTGGAAGCATTAAGCTGCCTCCCTTTTTTATTTAGTAATTCTTGGAAATATGAAACTAAATAAGGAGCAAAAAGAAATAGTAAAAGCTAAAGCTGTAGAATACTATCATAAAGGAATAAATACTAGACAATTTGTGGAAATATTAAAGGCAGAAATATGATTAGAACTATCTCTTGCACAAGCAACTTATTATTTAAATGAAGCAAAAAAGCTGGCTAGTGAAGAACAATCAAAAGAAGATAAAGAATTGTTAGCTTTTTTAAAAAAGAAGGGGATAGGGTTAAAAGAATTAAAGGAGTTATTTAAAACTAAAACACTAGAAACAAAAAAGCAATATTGTGAGAAAATAGGAGATGAGGGAGAGTTGGTTTTATGAATTGTATCAGATACACATTTAGGAAATAAGCTTTGTGCTTTAGATGAATTGAAGGAGTTTTATGAGATAGCGAAAAAAGAATGAGTACAAGCTTTTGTGCACGCTGGTGATTTAACAGATTGAGTGCCAGAAGTATATCGTTGACACACTTTTGAATTAGCAGAACCATCAGCAATGGGGCAGGTGGATTTAGTAGTAAAAGAATATCCTAAAATAGATAATGTAAACACTTATTATATTCTTGGGAATCATGATCAAAATGCTCTTAAAAAAGTGGGATTAGATATAAGTCAATATATTTCTATGTTAAGAGATGACTTGAAATTTATTTGATGGTATAATGGGAGAATAATACTAAATTGAATTATTGTAGAATTGCAACACTGAGGGTGAACTTCGTCGTATAGTGTATCATACAAGATGCAGAAATATCTTGAAAACTATTCTCCTAATGAACAACCAGACATTTATATTCTTTGACATTATCATCACGCACTTTATATGGTTTACCGTTGAATACACTCTTTTTTGCCAGGAGCTTTCTTAAAAGAAAATCTTTTGGCTAAACGTTATAAGTTGGGGAACACAATATGATGATGGATTGTACGGATAAAAAAGAAAAATGGTAAAAAACAGGTGTTTGCAAAATTTATTGAATTTTCTTAAAAAATTATTAAAAATACATTAAGGCTTTAATAACTTTTGTTAACAAATGAGGTGAGAAATTTATAACAAGGATGGTGTAAAAGTAGAAGAAGTAACTTTATCTAAATGAATTCAATTTTTAGATAGCTGAAATTTTTGTGTTGTATGTGAAGATGTGGCTGATTATGTTGGTTATTTTTTGTATATTCCTTGAAAATATTTAGGAATAATAAGTGAATATAGGTGACTACCAACAGAAAGACAAATTTTGTTAAGACCTATTATCTATCATTTAGCTTCTGTTCTTTTTGATGATAAAGACTACGATAATGTTGATGTGGCAGATATTCTTAATGATTTGTTAGATAAGTATATATCAGTTGTTGGAAATAATTTTATAGACAAGTGAACTATACAAACAACTTGAATAAAAGTATCGGTAAGTATAAAATGAAGGAATTGTCTTGAAGTTTTATCTTGATTAAACAATTATTTAAGAGATTGATATAGGATAGTATTTGATATTGGTAGTAAACCAATTAAAATCTCATTAATTAAAGATGATTTTGTTTCACTCGACAAAACACAAATAGCAGAAATATGATATAATTGAATTGCATCAGTTATAATTAATAGGGTAATAGTCTCAAATTGAAAAGATATTAAAGTAATAAAAGAAGATACTGCATCTAAAAATAAATTTTGAGTTAGTGAAAAAGTTGTGGTAAATTATAGTATTAAAAATGAAGAAGCAGCAAATAATCTAGCAGATAGTATATTGCAACAATATGCACGACCTAAAAAGAAAATAAGTTATATCAAAGTAAAAAATGACGATTTGTTGGTTTTCAATAAATGAATAATAATTGATTGACAAAAATACTATATAACTTGATGACAGATATTAGATAATTATAATATCTTGTACTTATCAGATAAACCATTTTTGTGAAGCTTCGTAGGAGTAGATGTGTTGTTTGAACTTTATCAGAAGACGCTCGAAGATAATAAAGAAATTCAACAACAATTGGAACAAAAAGCAGATGAATTTACAACAACAGTAAGGTTCAACGCAAAAGATTGGCAAACTATAGAATGGACAAATTGAGAATTGTATTTGAAAGATTGAACTTCTATTCATATTGCTTCGTGAAGTTATGTACTAGCTACTGATGATATTTATTATATTTATGTAGAAAAAGATACTGGTAATGTTGTATTTACAACAAATGCATCTGAAGCGGTAGGAGAAAATAAAATATTTATTGGTGGTGCTAAAAAAGCAGGAGACACAAATAAATTAGCTGAATTTACTATTTTTTGAACTGATAATAAAAATATATTAGTATGAAGATGAAATATTTTAGCAAACTCAATATGAGCTAATGAGATAGCAGCAAACAGTATTAAAGCAGAACATATACAAAGTTGAGCTATAACAACAAATAAAATAGCAATATGAGCGGTTGATTCTGATAGAGTAAACTTTAATTATGCAGGTAGTAATAGTAAATGATGAAATGCTATTGATGTAGATTATGTAGATTGAACGCCTGCTAGTACAGTTAGGAAATGAGCATACGCAGCTTCCCAAGCTTTAGACTCTGCTACATATAGATATAAAAAATGGTTACAGGCAGCAGATATGGAAAGTGGTAGTAATCCATATACTTGAGTAATATTTGATAGAAATTGAATAAGATGATATAAATCAGGTACAAAAACTTTTGAAATAGACGCTCAAACTTGAGATGCATTTTTTAGATGAACAATATGAGCTTCATCATTTACAACTAATTGATACTTAGTGGCAGATAATTGAAGCGGAGAAAAAATATGGTTTGGCATAGAAAGTAATTTGCCTAAAATAAAGTTTTATGATGATAATACATATGTCTGACATATTGCTTGAGATAAAATTATATGGAATTGACATTCTTATAAAGTAATAAAAGTTATATGAGGAAAGTTTTGAGTCGATAATGATATAATATGTGGTTGAGATGTTATATTATCTTGAAATATTCTACTTTGAGATAAATTATATATAGTTGACCAAAACAATAGTTCGGCATATTGAATTTTAGAAAATCGCAATTGAGATTTGTATTGGAATTGAACAAAAATTAGTTAATTTAGTTTTATAAAATTATTCAAATGAAACAACGCTTTAAAGTTCAAAACTTTTATAAAACTACTACACAAAGTATAATACCTGCTGGCGATCCAACTGATACTACTGAATATAGTTTTGTTGTAGCGGAAGCTCCTATAAAAGCTCCAGTATATGTTGTTGTTGACTTTACTGATGAGACTAAAAGAGATATTATTTATGTACATAAAATAGATGGTAATACATTATATTATTATAACTACAATAGAACAAAACCAAATGTTGAACACGCTGCTTGAAGTAGTTGCCAAATAAATGATGTAGCAGAATTTTTTAATTATTTGTTTGAAAATGTTGATGATTTCGGAAAAGTTAAAAAGAAAACTGGATTAGATGTTATTGTTTATGGAGGTAAAATAAAAGTAAATAATCAAGATGTAGAAATAAATGACACAGAGATAACACTTGCTGATAATACTACAAATTATATTGTTTTTGATTACACTGATAATAAAATTAAAGCTTTAACAGATTTGACTTGATTTACTTGAATATTGTTAGCTGAAATAATTACATCAGGTGGACAAATAACAAAGATTGTAGATAAAAGACAAGTGCAACTGAATTATATCATTGACGAGAATAAATTAGAAATAGTTTCTGGTAGGTTATCAGTTAAGGATTGAGTTATTGAGCCTAAATCACATACACATACTGCTAGTGATATTACTAATTTTGATACTGCAGTGTCTAATAATGCTGATGTAGCTGCTAATACTGCTGCTAGACATACACATAGCAATAAATCCGCTTTAGATAAGATTAAAGATGATGGAAGTGGTAATAAATTTTTAGCTGATGATTGAACTTATAAAGAGGTTATTACTACTGACGAAAAAGTTAAAACATCTTCATCTGATGCTAGTGCTGGTTATTTACAAGATAAAATTATTGCAGGTACTAATATAACAATAGAGAAAGTTACTGAAACAGATTGAACAGAAAAACTTAAAATAAATTCAATAGGAAGTGGCGGAGGAAGTGGTGGTGGGGCTAGTACTTTCTTGGGACTTACTGATACTCCTAATAGTTATGTTGGTAATTGAAATAAAGTTGTTGCTGTAAAAGCAGATGAAAGTGGATTAGAATTTATAGATATTCCTAGTGGAGGAAGTTGAGATACTAAAACAGTTAAAACTACTTCTGACGACACAAAAGACGATTATTTAGAAAATAAAATAATAGCAGGAGATAATATCGGAATAGACGTTATAGATACAGCGTATTGAAAAGCTCTTGGAATAAGAGTAATAAAATGACCTTGAAGTTGATTAGATGCTGATACTTTAGATTGAAAAGAAGCTAGTGATTTTGCTGACGCTTCACATTCTCATAATTTGTGAGATTTAAATGATGTAGATACTACTTGAGCTACAAATTGACAGGTATTAAAATACGATGGAAGTCAATGGAGACCTGAAAATATAGAATGAGGTAAAGATATAGATACAAAAAAATATTTATGGTTTTCTACTTGGAATGGTGGTAGTAAACAAGTAATACAAACTTGATGAAGTAGTAAAGTTCCAGAACATACTCATACTAAAGCAGATATAACAGATTTTAATGAAAATGATTATGTTCATACTTCTTGAGACGAGACTATTGATTGAGTAAAAACATTTAATCAGGCTCCTAAATTAATTAATATAACACAAGATGATACTCAAAATCAAATATTAGTTAGGGATGCAGGTACTAATGAAATAAAATGGAGAGATGCGGCTACATTAGTTTGATCTTGATCAGGACAAATTACATATGATGCTATTGTAGCGGCTGATGGAAGTTGAGATTATACAACGCTTTCTGCCGCTATTGCAGATGGGAAAAAATATATATATATCAAACCTGGAACTTATAATGAAATAATAGATGATTCTTCTAAAGTAGATTTTGTACAAAGTCATATATATATAACTGCTCATCCATTAGCAGAATATAATTATGTGTTGAGATTTAATAATAGTTGATATGTTTATAAAAATACTTCTGCTGATTGATTAAAAACATTTATAATAAATTGATGAATTTGGAATTTTCATTTCCAACTTGCAAGTTCTCAAACTGTAAAATTTATAGATAGTAATGTTTCTTTACAGCGATCTGCAAGTTTATGAATATATAATTCTCATTTATATTTTTGGCAAGAAAATGATAAATATACAGACTTTCATTTATTTTGATTTTTTTCAACAGATGAAGCAACTTTAGGATTGTATAATTGTGTAATAAAATGAGATTATACTTGAGATTATAGTACAGCTTATAATTTATATTTAGGAAAATTGTTTTGATGTGTATGAGAAATATATGCATCTAATTGAGATGTTTTTGGAGAGGTAAGTATTCAATGAGGAAGTGGAAATAATTTGATTGTAAAAGAAAGATGATGAAATAAATGAGTTGTTTTATCTTTAAGAAATGTTAGTAATTCTATTATAGGTTGATCAGCTAAAACTTATTTATATTGAACAATTTCTTGATGTGAAATAAATATATATTTACCTTCTCCTGACTATTATATAGATAACAATTACTCGGTATTTAGAATCTCAGGTGATGTAATAAATTCTAAATTATTTGTTAATAATGCAGGTTTATGGTGATATGAATTTTATTGAAATCAAAGAATAGTGGGCAATAAAATTGAATGATGAAAAAAAATTACTTTTAAAAATTGAAAATATATCTTTACTAATAATGAAGTAAACTTTCCAATTATTAGTTGAGAATATCAGATAGATTTTGATTGAGAAGAATATATAGTAGAAGGAAATAAAGTCAAAGCAAATGATAGTGCTTCTTATAATCCTAGAACGTTAACAATTAATTTAAATTGAGATAAATATACATTCCAAGGGAATATAATAATGAATCATTGAAGCTCACCAGTTATTAATCAAAGTTGAACAACTTATCTTGTGAAAGATAATTTAGTATTTAATTACTAACTTACATACAATGAAACCAATAGTATTACAACCAAACGAAAAACTAATAGCTAATGTAACAAATGCTTACAATGGAGATATTGAGGTTATTATAAATTATGCAGAAAGTTGAGACGACTTTTTTGAAGAAAAAAATAGAAAAGTTAAAATTCATAATGATTGAAGTTTATCAGAAATAAATCAAACTATATTGGAAAATACAGGAACTAATAAACTAGTAATAGCTAGTGCTAGTTTCTATAATAATTCTGATGCTAATGTAAATATAGGCTTAGGAATTGATGATGGTAGTGAAGTGTTTATAATCTGACAAGCAGATTGTAAAAAAGACCAAACTATCGACTTAGAAAGTTTTGTAAATCAAGTGATTTCTAGTTGATGAGGTGGGGGTGATACTTATAAGGTAAAAGTAGATGAAACAGATACACCTGATTATTTAGGAAATAAAGTAGATAATAATAAAATTGTAATTGACGGAAGTA
>JAMOSZ010000040.1 GCA_027062625.1 Nautiliaceae bacterium | reverse complement strand
AAGGTTATAGAATTTGGGATAGAAGAGTTTTTCACAATCAAAAAAAGACTTGAAAAAGTTAAAAATACATTAGAGTATAATATGCTTGTATATGCAGTTAGACCAAAATAAAAAGGATAAAAATGACTAAACAAAACACAAAACAGAAAAAACTACAAAAGATAAAATTAAAAAAAAGAATAGTGGAAGACGACACAAGAATTGGTGCGATGTATTGTTTTAAAAACTGCTCGGTGAATGTTAATTAAAGGAGTGGCGATGCAATACTCTGTCCAAGATGTGAAAGAAGCTATTAAACACATTGAAGAAGTATTAAAAGACAAGTGCACTAAGGAAGAATGCAAGAGAGACCATCTCTTGCTTAAAGTGATGTTGGAAGATTTATTAAAATTTTTGGGGAATAAAAAAATTAAATTTTAAAGGAGTAAAAATGAAAACTAAAATTCTTTTTCTTATAATTTTGTCTTTAAACTTATGGAGTAAAGAGCTATTTAAAATAGAAAAAAAATACTTTGGTTACGAAAAAATTTCAAATTTTGAATGTAATATTAGAAGCAAAATTGTATTTTATTTTAAAAACACATTTTCTGAAAAAATATCTACAGCAGAAGACTATGGTATGACCTACAAATGTTTCCATAATCGTGTATATTTAACATCTAATAGCACTTTAAAAACAATCCCAACTTTTGTTCCATGTAAGTGTGAAAAAAATACTATGTGGATTAAAGATGAAGGCATTTTGGAAGTTGATAAAGAGGGGGATTAATTAGTTAAACTTAATTATCTAGTTGAATTTAATTAATAAAGGAAAACAAAATGACAAGAGAAGAGGCATTTCAGGCGGGAAAGATAGTACTGCCTGTTCTTCTTACTACAAGAGGGGTTTTATAAAGCAAATTAAAATCTTAGAGACTAAGTTAAGCTTTTCTTTATAAATATTTTTTAAGGAGTGAAAATGTATCCGAGTCATTTAATTTATAAGTCCTTATTGCAAAGAGAGCCCCTTTTTAAAGGAGAAACTAAATGTGTTTTTTGTAAATCTCCGGCACCTAAAAATCTAAAAAAGGTAATAAAAAATACATTTACAGATTTAGATTATCTACAAAAAGGGGAAGGCGTTTGCGAGGCGTGTGAATTTGTTTTAACAGATAGAAAAGAAAATTCAGTTAGAAAAATGTCTGCAATTTTTCACGAAAAAGGATTTCTAAGGTTTACAGCCTTAGAACTTGCTGATATTTTGTTTAATTTTCCAAAAGAAATTGAGCCTCCATTTTTCTTTCACCTTTCTTATTCAAAGAAAAAACATTTGTTTTTTAAGGGAAAAGTTTCTTTTAATAAAGAGGAATTTTGGATACAAACAGATGAGGGAGGATTTTATTTTGAGCCTCACAGATGGAAAAATGTTTTTAAAGATATACAAAATCTTTATTCTATACCAGAAAAAGAGAAGAGCAAAAAAAATCCAAAAACTTTTTTTACAAAAGAAGAAATCTTAACTCTAAACCCAAATCCAAGAAAGGTTATAGAATTTGGGATAGAAGAGTTTTTCACAATCAAAAAAAGACTTGAAAAAGTTAAAAATACATTAGAGTATAATATGCTTGTATATGCAGTTAGACCAAAATAAAAAGGAGCTTATATGGAAAATTTATTTGAGGAGCAAAAAGTTTTAGATTTGGCGAACTTAGAGGATAGGTTGGTGGCGATTTTGAATATTTTATATTCAGCTGCACCAAAAGACCATAATAGAATAGGATTTGAGAGTGAGTTTCAAAGCAGGGTAAAAGCTTGCTTAAATACAAAAGATTTAAAAACTTTCACCTCAAAACTTATTAGAAAGTTGGGGATAAAGATGAGTGATATTTATCTTAAAGACAAAGAAGGCGTGTTTGATTTTAGCAATATTGATGATAAAAGGGCTTTGAAAATGCTAAGAGAAGAACTTGAATATCTTTTAATTAAAGCAAAATTAATAAGACAAGGAGCGTAAAATGAGATACATTGTAGATACGAAGGCGAAATTATTAAGTCCTATTCACACAGGAAGCGATGAGGTTGCAGGAATTGATAAAACAATAAGAAGAAGAGAGTATTTGATAGGTGGAGAGACTCTTAATATCCCTATCGTTTCAGCAAATTCTATTAGAGGGATTTTAAGGAGAGTGATTGCAAAAGATTATTTAGATTTACTTGGAATAAGTGATAAATCATTAACACCAGATTTTTATTATACGCTTTTCTCAGGAGGAGCACTTAAAAAAAGTGATGGTAAGATAAACATTTCAACGAGAAGAGAATTTTATAAAAACATTCCTATGTTGCATTTATTAGGAAGCGCAATAGGTAATGCTATATTGCCGGGGACTTTGATTGTTGAGGATATGTTGCCTATTGTTAAACAAACTGAACAATTCACAGGCGTGAAAAGCGATATTGATTTGTTTGAGGTTGTATCTGAGGAATTTGGGACAAGGAGAGATGATTATCCTTATAAGGATGAGGTTGAGACTGATAAACATCAGATGTTGTATAGATATGAAGTGCTAAAAGCAGGGGTGGAGATGACTTTTAGGGTTGGTTTATTATCGGTTGCAAATGAGCTTGATGAGAGTGTTTTAAAAAGAGGACTGATGTTAATGTTTAAAGAAGCAAGGATAGGAGGTAAAGGAGCTATTGGACTTGGGAAAGTGGAATTTGATATTTCTTTAAAAGATGATGAAGTGTATAAAAATTATATTGAGGAGCTTAAAGATGAAATTCTTGAATTTTTAAAAGAAAATGGATTTTTGGTTTGATAAGTTTGATGGAGAGAATGAGAAGTGGCAAAGGCTTTTCATTCTCCATTCTAAGACAAGAGAATTTTGGGAAAATGTAGAAGAGGCGAAACTTTTAATAGAAGACGCCTTTAAAAAGTTTCCCAAATGGCACCTTGCATATTCGGGAGGTAAAGACAGCACTGCGGTATTAGGGCTTTTGTGGGAAATGGGGTTAAATGATAAGGTAGAGTTATTTAATATTTGTGATGATAGGGCTTTTAGTTTTCATATTCCGTACTTGAAAATGATGGCGGAGAGATATGCCTTTAAGTTGGATTTAAGAAACCTTGGAGATACCCTTGAAAAAGATTTTAGGCTTGATGAAGCTTCAAGCTGGCAATTAAAAGATTTAGCAAAATATATTGATGAAATAAGAGATAAAAAAAATCAGAGCTCGGGGGTATTTATGGGACTTAGAGCAGAAGAAAGCAAAAAAAGAAAATTTTTATGGTCCCAAACGCTTGGAGTTGCTGATAAGAATAAAAAAGGGTTGTGGTATTGCAATCCGATAATGAGATGGAGTGCAAATGATGTTTTTGCTTTTCTTTTGACAAGAAAAATTCCGATAATAGATGTTTATAGACGGACTCATTTATGGGGAGACCCACGTAAGATAAGGTATCACGATGCTACTCCAAGAAATTTTGCAAGTGAGGGGAGGGTTGCTTGGTTGAGGTATCACTACCCCCAAGAATTTCTTAGGATAGCAAGAAATCATAAAGAATTATTAGATTATTAAGGAGTAAGAATGACAAGAAGAAAAAAAATATTAAGACAGAATGAAGAGTTTGCAAATCTTAAAAAGGAGGATTATCTAAAAATTACTTTTGAGATAGAGAATGGAGTGGTTGCAAAAGATGGATTTTTGTTTTTTGATGGTATTTTAGCGAGTTGCGCTATTAAGAGAGCTTTAAAAGATGATTATGTGTTTGTTGAAGAAAATGAGTTTGATTTTGTTGATTTACCTCTTTATAGTAAGTTTTTTGAGGTAGGTGGTAGAAGCCTACGTGTTTTTTATGCGTCTCATTTAAAACTTGGAGATAGAAAAACGATTGATAAATGGAGAAAGAGGTTTGATGATAAATTTTTAAGATATTGTGACACAAAAGTAATTGATACTCAAAGAGGATTTTTTAAATCTTATAATATGCCTTACACTATCTACTTAGTTGATAAACTTACCTTTTGTGTAAAAGGAAATGGGGAAATGGTAGCAAGGTTGTTAAGGTATTTAGATGGAATAGGGGGACTTAGGAAGTTAGGGCATGGAAAAATTAAAAGCACAAAGATAGAGAAAGTAGATTATTGTGAGATAATCAGACGAATACCTACTGATAATATTACACCCGGTCAACTGCTCGGGATTGGAGCAGTAACTCCACCTTATTTTAAAAATCCTTTTGAAGTTGCTTATTATATAGATACAATCAATAAGAGATTTAAAATTGCAAAGTTCTAAAAAAAGGAGTTCAAATGAGTGATAAAAAGCTAAAATATGAAACAATAGAACTTGAAAAGTTAGTACCTTATGTGAATAATCAAAAAAGACATCCTACTGAGCAGGTAGAAAAGATAATGGGAAGCATAAAAGAGTTTGGAGTTATAAACCCTATTATAGTTGATAAAGATAATGTAATAATAGCGGGGCATGGAAGATATGAGGCACTGAAAAGACTTGGTTATAAAGAAGTCTCTATTTTAAGGGCTGAGCACTTAACCCCTACACAGGTGAAAGCTTACAGGATTGCCGATAATACACTCGCAGAGTTATCTCCTTGGGATGAGGAATTGTTAAAGATTGATTTAGAAGAGCTTGATAATATCGCTTTTGATATGAATATTTTAGGGTTTGAGAAAGAAGAACTTAATGATATTTTAGATAATTTTGATGACGTAATGGGAAGTAGTGATAATGAAAAAATCAATGATGTGCCTGAAATAGATGAGGAAAACATCGTAATTAAAAGAGGAGATTTGATTGAGCTTGGAGAGCACAGGCTTTTATGTGGTGATAGCACAAATGAGGAAGATGTAAAAAGGTTGATGAATGGAGAAAAGGCGGATATGGTATTTACTGACCCGCCGTACAATGTAGCAATAAAAGGAAAGGCAGGAACTATAAAAAATGATGATATGGAAAGTGATAAGTTTTATAATTTTTTATTAAAAGTATTTAAGAATTACATGAAAGTTGTTAGAAATGGGGCAGTTATATATGTAGCACACGCAGATACGGAAAGAGTAAATTTTACAAAAGCATTTGTAGATGCAGGATTTAAATTTTCACAAGTATTAATATGGGCAAAACAAAGTGCGACTTTATCAAGACAAGATTATAATTGGCGGCATGAGCCCATTTTGTATGGATGGAAAGAGGGTGCAAATCATTATTTCTGTAGAGATTTTACACTTACTACGATTTATGATGATGTAGATTATAAAAAAATGAATAAAGATGAATTAATAAAAGAAATTAAAAAACTAAAAAATGAATTAAAAACAAGTGTAGCCGAATATGATAGACCCACAATAAGCGAATTACATCCAACAATGAAACCTGTTGAATTGGTTAGTAGATTTATATTTAACTCATCTCAGATTGGTTGGATTGTTTTAGATTTATTCGGAGGTGCAGGAAGTACGCTTATAGCTTGTGAGATTTTAAAAAGAAAATCAAGATTAATGGAATTAGATGAAAAATATGCACAAGTAATTATCCAGCGTTGGTGTGATTACACAGGCATAGATGAAATAAAAATAAACGGCAAAAAAGTTAAATGGAGTGAGTATAAGAATGCAAATTAGAAGATTGTTTAATATGATTAACTCGGCAAAATAGACAAATAATAAAAAAGGATTGATATGCCTATAAAATACACAAGAGAAAAAAAGAAAATGTTTTTAAAAATTTTAGAAAAAACAGCCGGAAATATAAGTGCAAGTTGCAAACAAGTCGGCATCAATAGACAAACTTATTACAATTGGCTTAATAAGGATAAAAAATTTAAACAAGAAGTAGACTCCATACAGGAAGGGTTGATTGATTTTGCCGAAAGTATGCTTATGAAGAAGATAAAAGATGGGGATACTACTTCCCTTATTTTCTTTTTAAAGACAAAGGGTAAACACAGAGGGTGGAGTGAGAAATTAGAGGTTAAACACGAAAATCAAGCTCCTGTAATTAATGTTATTGGAGTTGATGTGAAAAATGATTGAAGTAAAAATCCCAAAAATTTTTTTAGACGTGCTTTTAGGAAAGAAAGCGAGGTATAAGGTTTTTTATGGAGGAAGAGGAAGTGGTAAATCTTGGAACATTGCGAAAGTGTTAATACTGCTTGCAGTTCAAAAAAAGATAAGAGTCTTATGCACCCGTGAAATTCAAAACTCAATAAAAGATAGCGTTCATAAACTTTTAAAAGACCAGATAAACGAAATGGGATTAAATGATTATTTTATAGTTACAAGAGATGAGATAAGAAGCAGAGTTGGAAGTGAATTTATCTTTAAAGGACTTAGGCACAATATCCAAGAGATAAAATCAACAGAAGGTATTGATATATGCTGGGTAGAAGAGGCTCAGAGTGTTAGCAAAGAGAGTTGGGATTTACTTATCCCTACAATTAGAAAAGAGGGGAGCGAAATTTGGGTAAGTTTTAATCCACACTTTATAGAGGATGAGACGTATCAAAGATTTGTGGTAAAACCACCGCCAAATGCAATTGTTGTAAAAGTAAACTATTACGATAATCCATTTTTCCCAGATGTTTTACGTGAAGAGATGGAGTATTTAAAAAAGATTGATTATAACTATTACAAACACATCTGGGAGGGCGAGTGTTTAATCTATGATGATAAGCAAGTATTCAAAGACAAGTTTGAGAGTGGAATATTGCCTGTTAACGATGAGATATATCAAGGGCTTGATTTTGGATTTGCAGTTGACCCAACAGCGCTTGTTAGAGTTTATATCGTAGATGATTATCTTTATATTTCAGATGAAGCGTATGGAGTCGGGATTGAAATTGATGAAATGCCTGAATTTTTTAAAAAGCATATACCAGATTATAAAGATTACTTAATTAGAGCTGACAATGCAAGACCTGAGACTATTAGCTATTTAAGAAGAAACTTTGACTTAAGAATTGAGGGCGTAGAGAAATGGAAAGGAAGCGTTGAAGACGGTATTGAATTTATGAAAAAATTTAAAAAGATAATCATAAATCCAAATTGCAAACATACGCTTGAAGAATTTAGATTATATAGTTACAAAACGAACTCAGCTGGTGACATTCTCCCGCAAGTTGAAGATAAATATAATCACACAATTGATGCAATCAGATACGCACTTGCACCTTTAATAAAAGCACAAGGCAAAACAAAATCTTTAAAATTGGGGCTGATATGATAGAGGCAAACGAATTTTATGTGATAAATGAATTAAAAGAAATCGGGCTAAGTGATAAACAGATTAAAGAGTTTTTAAAAAGATTTAGAGGTTGGCGGATTTATTTTAGAAAAAAAAGAAGTGAGTATCAGGAGATAAGAGATATTTATGAACAGATGATAGCGATTGGAAGAAGCAGAAGTGAAGCCATAAAGGAATTGGCAAAGCTTTTTGAGAAGAGTGAAAGCAGAATTAGGATAATTACAGCAGAGCAAAAGGAGCTTCCAGATGGATTTTAGTAAGAAGGCAAGAGAAATATTAGAAAAGATTTTAGAGGAATATCGCAATTCTTCAACGTGGGATAAAAAAACGCTTGAAGAAATGGTAAATAAATATCTCAAAGAATATAACGAAGAGGTGAGAAGAAAGATTGAAGAGGAGCTATATAAAGAACTTGGAAGTTTTTATTTTATAAACGATAATCCACAAATTGCCGTAACGCCTGTATTGTTGTCTGAGATGCTTTACAAGAATGCAAAAGACATTTCAAAAATGATTACTAAAATCCTATATGAAGGAATTAAAGCAAAAGAAATAATAAGAAAAATTGCCTTAAAAATTTATGAGGGTTACGATTTTAGAGATGAGATAATGAAAGCTAAGAAAGTTTTGCCGGAGTATTTATTAAAGGCACTTAAAAAAAAAGAGAAAAAAATAATAAAACAAATTAAAAAACTAAAAACAAAGCCTTTAAGAATTGCGTATAAGGACCTTATAAGAAAGATGGATGCATTCACAGATGTAGAACTCCAAAAGCTTTTAAATACCGCTTACCACGAAAAAATGAGATATTACGCAAATAGAATTGCAAAAACTGAAACACATAGAGCATTTATGAGTGTGAGGGCTAAGAGTATACTTGAAGATAATGAAGTTGAACTTGTTAAGTTTGAAATGTCCCCCGCACACAAAAAAACGGACATTTGCGACTTTTATGCAAACCTTGATGTCGGATACGGGCGTGGAGTTATTCCAAAAAAGGAAATGAGAACTCTGCCACTGCATCCTCATTGCTACTGCGTCTATACGCCTTATTATAAAAAGGTGAGAGGAAAGCAAAAACCTTGGGATAAGGCGGTTAAAGAGACAATGAGTAAATTTAGCGAAAAAGAGCAAAGAGAAATACTTGGGAGCCGTGAGAGGCTTATAAGATTTAAAAAAGGAGAAGATATTGAGAAGATTTTTAACGCCATAAGACCTAAGTATCCGATTAAGAAGTATGTTGATGTGTTTAAAGATTTTAAAGGATTTGTGGTATAGGTAAAGAAACTATGAAAATGAGCTTATCAACTTCACTATACAAATCTCCGCCTACCTTGTGGAAGGATTGGAGTGGTCACGTCCCGCCGTAGTGGGCGACCTATTTAAAACTATCCTCAATCTCTTGTGAAATCTCATCAAAGTTATCCACGTCAATAGTATTAAGGTCGTTTGAAATAATTTGAAGGGCTTTTAGTTTGAAATATGTCGGAGAGTCTAAAAGTTGTTTCATCTCACTTAATATCCCGATTTCTTTTTCAATATCAATAACATTAAAATTTTTAGGATATAAAATATCAACGTCGTTTTTGATATTAAGATACCTACACACAACATCAAACGCTCTCAGTTCTAAATCTTCAAGTCTTAAAGCAAAATTTGAGAGTGAAGCATTGAGTCCCTGAAACTTAATATCAAGTGCGATGCCGCTTTCTTTACTTTCGTTTGTAGATACATCAAAGGCAATTTTGTCAATCTGAGCCTCTATGTCTTTAATTTTTTGTTGGTAAATCTCAGCAGGTGCGGCAGGCGGGGCGATGTATTCGGGTTTGTTGAATTCTTTGCCGTAAATTATTGCGTTGTCGGTAGATAACTTCACTTCAACATCGCTTGCGGTGTCAGCATTAAGTGTAAGGATAGAGAAAGTCTGTCCCCTTAGTATTTCGTCAAGTTCACTTTGTAGATTGTAATGCCTCTTTGCAAGATGTGCTATTTGCGTAAATTCTCCTATTGCTGGGAATTCGCCAGTTTCAGAAAAAATTAACACAGGGCAAACTCCGAGGTTATGCTCTCCACTTTCTATTACCTTATTGGTGTCTTCGGCGTCAAGTATCTTCCAACTTTGCTTATCATAATACCTTATAACTTCTTTTATATCCTGCTTTTGCATTGTGGAGTTGTCTATAACATCAGAAAAAGCTACATATTCAAACTTGCCTGTATTATCAAGTTTAAAAGCTACAAGCCTCTCAGGTACAATTTCGGTAAAGTAAGGTAGGGAGCGAGCCTGTATCTGTTCGGCAAGGGTTGCGGGTATGTTTTTAGGCATATCTACAAGCAATAGATTAACGCCTCTGACTTTTGCATGTTTTGCAAAGTTAGACATAAAAACGTCAATACTATTCCCCCTATTATCCACATCATCAAAAATTATTCTTATTAAGTTGTTTGAGCTATTACGAGTAGGCGTTTGTTTGAAAAGATAACCTATATACCTATTTATCTTGCTTGCAAAAATATTTGTGTAATAGGCTATTTTTTGCCTCTCTTCATACTTTTCGTCGCTTTCACGGGGGTATTTGTCTATGTATTCGCCTGTTAAAAATCCTCCACTCCCTTCATATGCTTCATTCGCAAATTCCCATATTTTTGTTGCAGTTAGTAAGTCCATTAACTCTCCTTAATTAATTTGTCTAAATTTTTAAAAACTTTTTTTGCCGCATTACGCAAGAAATCGTCGCCTCTGTATCCAGGATGACGGACACTTTTGCGATATACAAACTCATCTAAACTTTTATAACTAAATCTTAGTGCTTTTCTATTTTTTGCTTTTATTAAATGTGGACGAGTTCCAAACAGCACAAAAGTCGCATAATTTATTTTTTTACCCTTCCAATTTACCATCATATTATCATCAGCTATCCACACAATACCCGCATTGCCTTTTGTCTTCATTAAGATATTTCTATGCAATGTTCCAGTTATAAAATGTTTTTTTGCCTGATTTTTAACTTCTTTGTGCACTGCTGTTGTAATATTTTTAATCATTTGTGATGTATCAGTCATCTTATCAAGCGTTTCAAATATTTCCTCCGTTGTGCCGACTTTAATTCGCATTGCAAAGTCCTATTATCTTAAATTTAATAATTCCAGCTTTAAGATTAACAAGTCTGTCTTCATCTGTAATGGATGTAATAAGCTCTATTTTGTAAGGGAGTTTAAAAAGCGACATTTTAGTAGTGTATTCGGCTGCAAAAAATTCCTCATATAATTTTTCGTAATCGTTTTTTGTATTAAAAGCTATAACGATGCTTAAATGCAAATCAATCAAAGCTCCCCTGTGTTCTATCTCATCTACGATAATCCTTGCAAAAGGAGTATTTATAGCTTTATCCGCTCCCTTTTCAAGACCGAGTTTGACGGATTTGTAGATGTTAAGGGTTTGTATAAGCTCTTTTACGTTGTGTAAGACAGGAACGATGTCAATCATTTTAACCCCTTTGAATTGGAATGTTTTTAATGTTTATAATTGAGTTGTTGTTTTTCGCAAGGTTGAAAAAATGCTCATATTCGGCTTTATATACGTCGTATTTCGCCTTCATCCCCTCACTTTCAAGCTGCATTTTTGCAAGGTGCATATATACAAGTGATTTAGTTAGTTTTTCAAGATAATAGTTGTCATCAACGTTTAGCTTATTAAGGACAAAATTGTATTTTTCAGCCTCTATATTTTCAAGCTCTGTCGTATCTACCCCTCCGACTAGAAACTCATCTTCATACGAATAAATCATCTTCTACCTTTTTTAGCTTATTTTACTTTTTATCTATTGCGGTTTTTTCCAAAAAACAGACTTTAAAGATTTTACAATTTGCAAAACACGGGAGGTGTAAATGTTAAGGATATTACAACAACTGCTAGAGGCAGGAAAAATTAGTGAAGAAGCAGCAAAAGCAATTGATGCAAATTTAAGCACAGAACTTAAAAAACTAAGAGACGAGGCTGCGGAGTGGAGAGTGAAGTACAAAGAGTTAAGTCAAACCTACGAAGAAGTTGTAAACTCTAAAACTTCACTTGAAGAGCAGTTGAAAAGCCTTGACGAGAGAATTGCTAAGGCAAAAGAAGAGGGTAAAAAAGAATTAGTTAAAGAGCTTGAAGCTCAGAAAAAGGAAAAAGAGGAACTTAGCAAGAAACTTGCTGAGCTTGAAAGAACAAGCAAAAGTCTAAGAATAGAAAACGCATTAAATAAAGCATTGAGTGCTTATGATGTAATTGACCCTGAGGTTGTAGCTGAGGTTATTAAGCAAAGAGTTGACGTAATAGATGGTGAGGTTAAGTTTAAAGACGGAAAAAGCCTTGATGAGGGGATTAAGGAGTTTTTTGAAAACAAGCCGCACCTTTTAAAAGCAAAAGGAAATGGGGGAAGTAGTGCAGGAGCTAATAAAGGTGCGGGATTTAAAGAAAACACCTTAACAGCACAATTATTAAAAAAACTAAAATAAGGAGTAAATAATGGCTAAAATTAAATTACAAGATTTGTTTCAAGCGACTTTATGGACGAATGATGTCCTAAATGAGGCACCAGAACTTAAAAACATACTAAATTCGCCTTTAATTATTACAAGTCCTGATTTACAAAGCGTAGTAAATGCTGCAAATGCAGGCAGCAGGTTTGAAATGCCTTATATAGACGAGCCTGACTATACAGAACCTGAGGCGATGGATGATAGCGATGATGAAATTACCACGAATAAACTTACTTGGAGTAATATGTTTGCAGTGCTTGGACTTTATTCAAAAGCTTATAAATATTCGCACCTTGCGGCGCTTTTAGCAAGAGATAGCGACCCAGCAAGAGTTATAAGAGACGTTATTGGGAATTACTGGGGGAGAGATTTGCAAAGAAGGATGATTAACATTTTAGTCGGTATTTCTAAAAAAGCAGGAAGTGATTTAACACTTGATGCAGGAGATAAAGGAATTGACGCAAGTGTGATAATTGATGGAGCGAGTCTGCTTGGCGACCATCAGGATAAATTTGAAGAGATGTTTGTACATTCAAAAATCTATGCGGATTTGAAAAAACAAAATCTAATAGATGTTATTCCTCCAAGTGAAGAGGGAGCAAAACCAATTGAAATGTACGGGAATTATAAAATCGTAGTAAATGATTTAATGCCAGTTGAAGAAGATAAAGATGGAAATAAACACTATACGACAATTATCGCTCAAAGGGGTATTTTTGCATTCGCTCAAAAAGAGCTTGGTGGAGATATGCCTTTAATTGAACTTCACAGAAATCCTTTAACAGGAAAAGGAAGCGGGGATACAACTGTTATTTCAAGACAAGGTTTTGTATTGCACCCGATAGGTTGGAGCTGGAAAAAATCAGGAATGAGTCCTACATTAGCGGATTTAGCAAAAGAGACTAACTGGGAGAAAAAATTCCAAACAAAACAACAGAGATTTGTAAAAATCGTAACTAAGTAAGGAGTAAATAATGGCAGTTAACAGAAATTTTGCGGATAATTATTATATTGGTGGTGGAGAGCTTTACATAAAAATAAAAGGTGAAGAAAATTTTAGATATTTCGGGCAGACTGAGAGTGCAAGTGTGAGTTTTAACGTTGAGAAAGTTGAGCATAAAAACTCTGAGGGTGCTATTCTTACAACCGACTTAGAAGTTACAAAAGCAGTAAGTGCAGAAATTAGCATTCAAACGGCTGATTTAAATCCTACAACCTTAGCACTTGCGTTTAGCGGGGAATACAACGAAGTTAAGCAAACAAGTGCGACAGGTTTAGAGGTAGATATTACAGGCGCTGCGGCAGGTGCTGTTTATGAGCTTGGAAAAAGAAAGGTTAAAAACGTTACGGTTACTTACAACAACGGAAGCGAAGACGTAGCGGCAGAAGAAGGCGTTGATTATAGCGTTGATTATGAGTTTGGAATGGTTGAAATTGCAAAAGACGGAGTTTTAGTCGGCAAAGATGCAAAAGTAACGTTTGACTGCGATGCGGTTACAATTGGAACATTTACATCGCTTAACAAAACATCTCAGGAAGTTGCACTTAGATTTATTTCAAAACCGCTTCACGGAAAGCCGTCTAAGACTGAAATATTTAGAGCAAACCTCTCACTTGACGGAGATTTTACGCTTAAAAGTGCTGAGGACATTCAAAAAATTACCTTAAAAGGAAAGGTACTAAAAGACACTACAAGACCTGAGGGGCAACAATTTCTAGTTAAAGAAGTTTTAGCGTAAAAGGAAATAAATGAAATTTTTTAGAGAAAAAAAGGTCCTCAAATTTGAGGATAAAGAGGTAGAGCTTTACGAAATAAACGTAAAGTCTTTACTTAAACTTGCAAACGGCGAATATAAGCACAATTACGAGCTTATTGCCGATAATTCAAACCTCTCATTTGAGGATTTAGAAAATGCGACAATAGAGGCTGCAAAAGTTATTGAAGAGGCTTTTTTTGAATTAAACGCAAAACACTTTGACGAGAAGGGAGGAGGCAAAACAGATAAAAAAAAATTTTAAAACTTCTCTTCCTTCTTATCTCTCATAATCATAAAAATCCTGAGGAATATGGTTTAGGTGCTTTTCTTTTAGCAATAGAGCAAATCTATGAAGAAAAAGAAGAAATGATTAGAAATATTGCTATTGCTAACAGAATAGCAAGATTTGCAAAAGATAGCGACTTTAAAGAATTTGTGAAGGTAAAAGAAGAAGTAAATTTGGATGAGGTTGAAAATTTCTCTATTTAGGAGTGGAAATGGATAAAAAATTACAGATTGAAATATTAGCGAACACAAAACAAGCAATTGAAGACATCAAAAAACTTGAAAATGAAATAAAAAGATTTAGTGATAATGTTAAAAAGGGCAATATTGATTTAAAAAGACAAGAGGCGCAATTAGCCTCTCTTGCGGGAAGCATTAAAAAGGTTGTGGGTGCCTATATGGGGTTTCAGGCGGCAAGGAGCGCTATTAATATAGTGGCTGATTTTGAACAGTCTATTGCAAAACTTGGGGCAATAAGCGGAGCTAGCAAAGAAAATCTAGAAAAACTTAAACAAAAAGCCGAAGAGCTTGGAAAAACCACGATGTTTAGTGCCTCAGAAGTTGCTGAGGGAATGAATTACCTCGCAATGGCAGGGTATAAGACTAAGGATATTATGGCTTCAATAGGGGATGTTTTAAACCTTGCGGCGGTAGGTCAGATTGATTTAGGAAGAGCAAGCGATATTGCGAGTAATATACTTAGCGGATTTAATCTAAAAGCGGAAGAGACAAAAAGAGTGGTTGATGTTATGACCGCAACAATTACAAATGCAAATACAAACATTCCCGAAATGGGTGAGGCTATGAAATACGTAGCTCCTCAGGCAAGGGCACTTGGGGTAAGCTTAGAAGAAACTGCAACTGCTATTGGAGTATTAAGCAATAGTGGGATAAAAGCAACAATGGCAGGAACGGGACTCTCAACAATGTTAGTAAGACTTGCATCTCCAACAGGTGCCGCAAAAGACGCAATTGATGAACTTGGGATAAAAATTTATGATGCAAACGGAAAGTTTGTAGGGCTTACAGAAGTATTAAAACAATTTAAAGACAAAATGGCGAATATGTCTCAGGAGATGAAAGCAAAGTATATGCGGGACATATTTGGTCTTGAAACTATGAAAACGGCAATTACTTTGATTGATAGCGTTGGAAATTCTTACGATGAGCTTTATTCTAAAATAGCTAAAAGTATGGGCGTTACGGAAGAAAAAGTCAAACAAATGACTGATACATTTAATGGGCATATGAAAGAGCTTGAAAGTGCGTTTCAGGGGCTTATAATTACGATAGGAAATGAATTATTGCCTGCTTTGACTGATTTTGTGAAATGGCTTACAGAAGCAATAGGCACTACCGAAAAATTTTATAGTGAGAATAAAACTCTTATTAATACAATAGTAGAACTTACGGCAACTTTTATTGCACTTTCAAAAGTAAGAGCAATTATAGAAGGGGTTTTGGGAGCAAAAGCGGCAATAGAAATAACAAAGACTACCTTATCTATTAAAAAGCTAAAACAAGCCGTAACAATGCTTACTGGTGCACTTATGAAATTAGGGAAAGCAAACATTGCAGTAATAGCCTTAACACTTGCAATTGAAGGCTTAAACTATGCATTTGACAAATGGGAAGAGAGAATAAAAGAGCTTGACGAGAATACAAATAAGTTAAAAGCAAGCACGAAAAGCTTTGATGAAATAATGCAAACTCTCAAAAACTCTATGAAAATAGACGAAAACGGGCGTAAAACTTTTAAACTTACACGAGAAGAAATAGAAAAACTAAAAAAAGAGACAGAAGACTTAATCAAAACAAACAAAAAAAGAATTCAGCAGCTAAAAGAGGCGAGTGACGGAAGTGCTGAATACAAAAATATGATTGCCGCACTTGAAGAGCAGAATAAGACTCTGCAAATTGCACTTAAAAGACTATCAACCCTAAAACCTTACGAAAAAACAGCAAAAAGTGCTGAAAATGCCAAAAAATCAGTAGAAAAACTTACAAAAGAGCAGGAGAAGTATCTAAAAAGTTTAGATAAGAGACTCCAAAAAGAGCAAACTACAACAAAAAGTATCTTAGAGCTAAAAAACGAAGAAATAGAAAAAGCAAGGGAGCTATTAGGTGAGACGGAACACTTTGAAAAGGCAAAAGCAAAAATAATTGAATATTACAATTTAAAAGAAATAAGAGAATTTAAAGACGCCTATACAAAAAGAATTCAAGAGCATGAAAATACAATAGAAAAACTAAAAAATAAAGAAAAAGACCTTGCCGATAAAATTGCAAGCATACAGACACGCCTTAATGCGAGGCTTAAACAACTTGAAACTGAAAGACTTAATGCAATTGAAGACATAGAAAACAAAATACACAACCTCAAAATATCAACTGCATCTTCCTATGAGCAATACATAGACAAACAAAAACAAGCAGAAATAAGGCTTGCAAAAGCAAAAGAAGCATTGAGAAGAGGTGATTTAGCGCAAGCTAAAAGATATATGTCGCAATATGAAAGTTTAATGACTTCTCTTGCAAACACTGAAATAAAAGAAAACGGCAAGGCAATAGTTAGCAAAAAACAGGCAAACGCAGTAGCAATTGAGGGACTTAAAGAACTTGAAAACCTCACAAACGAATATTACGCAAAGGAAAAAGCACAGGAAGAGGCGGCGGCACGGGCTAAAATACAAAACCTTAAAGCAGAGCTTCAAGCAACAAAAGCTCAGCTAAACCTTGAAATGCAAAGACTTAACCTTGAAAAACAACTCCTTGAAGCAATTACAGGTAAAAAGGTAAATATTGATACAAGTGCGGCGTTAGAAGCAATTAAGAATTTAGACAATCAAATAAAAGACCTTGATGAAAAGATAAAAGAGCCTAAAAAGGTAACTGCTGACACGAGCGAAGTTAAAAAAGAAGTTGATAAAGTTAATAAAAAGATAAACAATACAAAAAGTGAGATTAAACTAAAAGCAGACACAAAGCCCGTTTTAGCGGCAGTTATGGAGATAAAAGATAAGATTACCGGCAAAAAAGAAGTTATTAAGTTCTACGCTGATACAAAAGAACCTGAGAAAAAATTAAACAAAGTCAATTTAAAAGCTAAAAATCTAAAACCTACCGTAAAAGTAAAAAGCGATATTTCACAGGCTTTAAATAAACTCAGTCAAATTCCAAAAACTATAACGACTATACATTACATCAAAACGGTTGAAACCCACGCTGCCGGAGGTATTGCGGGATTTAGAAAAGTGCAAGGTAAAATTCCAGGAGACGACCCACTAAACTCTGATGATGTCCCTGCTTTACTTACAAGAGGAGAGTTTGTAGTAAAAAGAGACGCCGTTAAACATTACGGAGAAGACTTTTTATATAGACTAAACAATAAGCTACTCCCTAAGTTTGCAACGGGCGGACTAGTTGAAATAGGAAAGCCTCAAAAACTTATTACGCAGTTATCTACCATGTCAGATAGCAATAGATATGGAAATGATGATATTCTAGAAAAACTAGATAATTATCTAAACACATTAAAAGAACTCTTAAAACATTTTAGAGGTACAAACAGACCTGAGAAAAAAGAAATTGAAAACACAATACAAAAAGTAAAAGAAGTAAAAAATAAATACGAAAACGACCAAAAAGCTATTACAGATTATAAAGCAAGCATAAGAGGTAAGACATTAGATGAGGTAGGATATAAGGAACATAAAAACAAATTAGAAACTCTGCAAAGAAAACTAAAAGCTGATGAAGAGAGCGTTAAAAAATTAGACGAGACTGTAAATAATTTAGTGCAAAAAATTGACGACTATTTAGCGCAGGTGGATAAATACAAAGAGATGATAAAAAAGAGAATATCGCAAATCGGTATAGATGAAAACAAAATACTGCCACCTGATTTTGATTACATTTTAGATTTAGACAAGCTTAAAAGATTTTACAATAGGTTGATGACCTTAAATATCCCTAGTAAAGAAGAAATAAAAATTGATTTTCAAAGGCTTGCAAAACGGACTATAAACAACAAACCAAGGTATTTGCAGGCTGGATTTTCAATTGTGGATAATTATTTTTATAGACCTGTTGATTATAATGAGCTTGCATATAGTTTTTTATCTAAATATGGCATTAGAGATGATTTATTGCAATACAGATTTGCAAACCTTCTAAGATACAACAAACAAGCAGCAACATTAAGTGAAGATAATCTTAATATCTTAATGCAAGACATCTTAAAAGATAAACTTCCTAAATTCGCAACGGGAGGTCTTATTAAACTTGCGAACGGCGGTAAGCTTCCGGGATACGGCGGGGGCGATAGGAATTTAGCACTTTTGGAAGACGGGGAGTTTGTTATAAGAAAAGAAGCGGTTAGTATGTTTGGAGCGGATTTATTTGAAAAGTTAAACAGCTTTAAACTTCCTAAATTCGCAACGGGCGGATATGTAGGGAATTTGCCAAGTGCAAACAATACAAGCGGCGATACGGTAAATGTGAACTTTAAATTCCCTGACGGAGCGAATTTTGAAATGCAAAGTGACGAAATGACGGCAAAACAGCTTGCAAGTTATTTTAAAAGGATGATGTAATGGTTAGAATAAAGAAAATAGGCGGTATTGAGCTTGATAATCCTCTTTATATGCTTGAAAGTTTTGAGGTTAAGAATGTTAAAGCGGTTAGTTTCAATACGCTTGGCGGGTCTAAGATAGTTTATGAAAGCATTAGACGGGATAATGCAAACAATATAACATTAGACAGCATGGAAAACGGGTGGCTTAGGCTTGAAACCTTAAAAAAAATAGTTGTCTTAGCAAATGAATTAGGTTTAACGATTAACTTAACAACAACAGACAATAGCACAATTAAAGCAAGATTTAGACTTGAAGAAAACGAAGTTATAAAGGCGGAGATGTTATATGAGGGGAGCGAATGGTATAAGGTAACAATAAAGATGGCTTATGCCTAGATTTTGGAAAAAAACAAAAACTATAAAAGTTAAAATAAACAAAAAAGGCTAAAAATGGCGGATTTAGAATTTTATAAGAGTTTAAAAATAGACGAATTTGACCCTTCTAATAACGGAGATGACATTGATACGGATGCACCAATTGAGAGCGGAGTTTTAAATAATCTGCTTTTACCTGTAAGACCTTACACTGCTGAAATTGGAGGTGAGAGATATTTTAAGTTTTTTGTAAAAGCAACAGTGGATGTTTTAACGCTTGGACTTGATATTGCTTCTTTTACTACCTCACCTACTGAGGAAGTTTATCTTTTTGAGGCAGGGAGCAATACTGAACTTGAAAGTGATTTAGATAAAGATAATTTAAGGCTATATGGAGGCTTTTTAGTAACTAACTATGATAAAGACAATAAGAAAGTTACGGCAGATAGGGATGTTAGCGAATTTGTAAAAGCAGGCGATAAAGTAACTTTTTATAAAGAAGACAATACAAAATTGGTAACTTGGGAAGTTGAAAGTGTAAATGGTTCAGAAATTACTTTTAAAACGGTTAGTGAAGATGATGTAAGTAATTTAAAGGCAAGTAGCACTATTTTTTGGGATGCTTTAAACAAAGATGAATACAAAGGATTTTGGGTTAAAGAAGTGGTGCAACCTTTTACAGAAGCGATGGAAGACCCTGCAAATGAGTTTGTTTTAAATATCTGGTATGACTTAAAGTGAGGGCATGAGTAACAATATAAACATTTCCCTACAAAATCAGATAAAAGATTATGATAATGCAAATTTAAGCGTAGAGGAGGTTATAGAAGAAAATTTTAAAAATTATAAGGAAATTGTTGTAATAGATGAGTTAATAACTGATATTTCTGATTGGAACAGATGCGAATATGGATTTATTAAAAACGAAAATGGGGAATTTACAAATGAGGACATTAATGATGGGCAAGTAGCTTGCATATATAAAACTTTTAAGCAAGTTTTAAAAGTAAGTTTTGATTATAGAGTTAGCTCCGAGCAAAATTATGATTTTTTAAATGTATATTTAAACGGAGAGAGGGTTATACATATATCCGGCAATACGGATTATGCAAATTATACAAAAACTTTTGATGCTCCTACAACAACAGAGATAAAATTTGAGTATATAAAAGATGGAATTATGTCTGCTGGAAATGACGCAGGATTTATTAAAAATTTGACAATAACAAAAGAAGACATCCGCTCATGTGCATTAAGAAATGAAATAAAAAACTTCAAACAAACAAAAAACGACATAAAATACAAGATTTTACCAATAAAAAATATACCTAATAAAAGCAAATACAAAATCAGATTTTTTAAAGATATTAATAACAATATTAAATACAAAATCAAACCTTTTAAAAATATTACAAATTACATATTTGAAAGAATTGCTTACGATTTAAAAACCCCTCCTATTCGGATAATCTTTAAAAATTTTGAGGAGTAAAAATGGAAGTATATTTAAGTGTATATTTTATAAACCATTTAGGGCAGAAAAAGAAAATTGACGATAAGATAGTATCTATTCAAGAAGGAATATTTGATATAGAAAACCACAAAATTTACAACTCTTTGACTTTTATTGTAAATGATTTATACATTGCCCCTACAATTATAGGGGATTTAATAGAAAGAATAGAAATCAAATATAAAGTAAATGATGAGGATGAAGTGACTGAGAAGTTTACAATTGATAATGTTGATTATCTAAAAGACAACAATATAAAAATTTACTGCAAAAGCAAAACAATAAAATATACCTATAAATATACTGGCAATTTAAACAAAACAATACAAACAAACTCAGTAAAAGACTTAATTTCTAAATTACTACCTGATGTGAGTGTCAATTACGAAAATTTAACCGACATTCCTTTACTTTTTGATTATGAAATAAAAGATAAAGCTATTGAAGAGGCAATTGAAGATTTAAGTAAGATTACTGGGTTTGATTATTATTTTTACAGAGGTGTTTTGTATTTTGAAGATAAAAAAAGGATAAAAGAGGATGATGTTGCAATAAAAAAATTTAGCGAACTTAGTGATATAATTGAATTCTCTACCTCCACAAATAAAGACAAGAAAAAAATAAATAAACTTTTCATAAACTGCACAGATACAAAAGATTTAGTGGCAGAGCCTACAATTGCACTTGATATTAATCCTTCTCCTCAATGTTGCTCCCCTGATGAGGTGCTTATATTTACAGATGATGCAGGAAATACATACAAAATCAATCCCATAAATGCTTTTTTTATAATTTATTATTCCCCTACTATACAAAAACCTAATTGCAATATTGCTTGCAAAGAAGGAGAAAGGATTTTAATTGAAAAATTTGAATTAAATAATGATGAATATGTAGAACTCACAGGTGGTATTGAGGAAATTATAGCGCTTGAAGGAGTTGAAAACTATGTCTTTGAGAAAGGTTACAATTTGTTAGCGTTTGATAAAGTTGAAAAAGGAGAACTTAAAATAACCTACAAAACAAAAGTCCTATACGGAACGATAAAACATTCAAAGTATCCAAAATCAGTTAATTTTCATATTTCCCATTTTAACCAAGTTATCAACTATGAACACAAAATAGAACTTAATGGGTATTATCCTATCCCTTACAAATTTACTCTTAATCTTATGAAAGATTGGGGAATTGATTATGGTGATGCAATAAATAAAAGTATAACAATATCAAGAAAAGACGGCGATGTTTTTGCAGTAATAGGAACATATGAAAGTAACGCATTTGGTGAGCTAGAATTTGACATAAACGAATACAATACTTATAAGTTTGAAATGAAAGAACAAGAACCGCTTTATCTCGATTGGTATATAAATAAAAAACAAATTTATATGGATGAGGTGCAATAATGGGAAAGGTAACGGAGATTAGAAAGGCAAATGGTGAGGTTATGAAAGTAATTGATGGAAAGTATGTAATAGGTGCAAGCAGTGGATGTTTTAGCACTGCTAGTCTTTGTAAAAAAATAATAAAAGGAGGTTATCTAATGGAAAAATGTATTAATAATTGCAGTAAATGTTTTACTGATAAAGAAGAAGGTTTAGTTTATCTTTACGAAGGAGGCTGGGAATGCTGGGAAGAATTAAAAATCCTCAATATAGAAATGACATTGGAAGAGTTCTTAGAAGGTCTAAAATATTATTCCCAAAGTTATAATTATAGTGGATATGAAGAGTGTATTATCGGCAAAGGCATAATAGACCATTCTAACCCTCTAAAAGAGTATGGTTGTAATAGAGATGAAAACGATGAAGAAACTTTTGATAGAAAATTCAACTTTTTATTAGAAAAGTTTAAACAAAAAAAACAATATTGTAAAAATTGTGAAACAAAAGAAGAAATGGTATCTGATGCACTTCCAAGTGGAAGATTGATTGATAGTGAAAAAAATGAATATTTCTTTTATTTTTATGTAGAAAATAACATTATTAAGTGGATTGTTTTTAATGAATTAAAATATAAATAAAAGGCTTAAAATGCTAATAAAATCACAACAAATACAAGAAAACAAAACCCCTTTATACAGCGGGGTTTTTGAGATTGAGAGAGAAGGAGAAAGCAAAGAGATAAAAGATAGCCTTATTACAGACGAAAATACTGCTACATTAAGGGCGACAAGCGAATTTTTAGAAAGTGGGTATGATAAGCAAGAAGTAGAGTTTAGCACTTATTTTGCGCCTTTAAAGATTAACGATATTATAGAAGTTTATGCCCCGACTTATAGAATACCAAAGGACCTTGCAAAAACAAGATTTATCATTAAAAAAATAACGCATTATTTCAAAGATGGAGTAATAAAAACAAAAATAAAGGCGGTGCGATATGATTAAAGAACTTAATAGGTTGATTGAAAAACAAATAAGAAAATCACAGAAAACAAATAAAAATAAGAAAATTATTAAAATAAAAAAGCAAGATACGCAGATAACTAAACTAAAAAACCTTTCTTTTTGAATTTTTCCAAAATGTAATCCTGCAATTTCTTAATATTTAAAAATAAAAGGAAATCTAATTTAAAGGGCAGATTATGCAAGAGATAACAAAGAAAGTTGAAAGGCAAGAACTTGAAATACATTATATTAAAAAAACTCTTGATGAGTTAGTAGAGCAAAACAAAATACAAAACAAGCAGTTATCAAAAATAAGTGAAAGCATCTCAAAGCAGGAAATTATTTTAGAAAGAGTATCAAACCTTGATAATAAATATACAGAAGCAATAAAAAGATTACATTCTAGAATAGATGAGCAACAAAGAATATGTGAAAGAAAAATAACAGAAAATAAAATGAATATTGAAAAAATATTAAACGAACGGAATAGCATCTGCCCCGCACTTGAAAAAGATATTGAATTCTTAAAAAAACAACAAGAAAAACATGCAAAAGTTTTTTGGTGGGCTGGAACATTGATTATAAGCGTAGTAATTGTTGCAATAATTAAAGGACAATTTATTAAGTAAGTAGTAACTTACTTTAAAAAGCTTTTAGAGCTTTTTGAAGTGGTTACTACCACTAAAAAAAATCAAAGGAGTTTAAATGACAAAAGAAGAATTACAAGCATTATTGCAAGAAAGGCTAGTTTGTGTAGCAAAAAGCGTTGCAAATGCTTCAAAACGCTACACAGACGCACAAATTAGCGTAGCAAAAGATGAGCTTAAACAATCTATTGTAGATGAGTTAAGTAAAATTGAAGGGCTTGGTGAAGAACTTGAAAAGATAAAAGCGTATGCTGACTCTTTTGCGAAAGTTTTTGATGTTAATGAAAACGGAGAAATTACTCCTGAGGAAATTCTTTCAAAATTCGCAGTTTTACAATCTAACATTGACGCAGTAGCAAAAGATGTAGCAACAAATGCTGAAAACATTAAAAGCGTTGAAGAAGCGCTTAACAAAGCAATTAACGATGTAGTTGAGAGAGTAAAAGCTCTTGAAATTAGAGTTAGCAAAGTTGAAGACGATGTTGCAGGCGTAAAAGCAGAGCTTACTACTAATTACTTCACAAAAAGTGATATAGAAACACTTGTAAATGTAAATTGTGAAGCAATTGTAAAAGAAGTAGAAGATATTTTTGGATTTAACGCAGAAGAGGGAGACGGGGCAACCCTTTAATCTTCCTCTTTTAAAGATAAAAAATGGCTAAATTATATAGACTTGATGTAATAGTTAGAGGGAACTCTACTATCACACAAGACGATGCTATCAGATGGACAAAAAACTGGGTAAATAGAAGACAAGAGAAAAATAAAGAAGTTGAATATTACGCAGACCTTTACGATAGTAGAAGCAATAGAAGTTGGAAAGTATTCAGTGATGTTGCGACTCAGAATAGGGCAATTGAAAACAGCTATGTTTGTGAAAATGGTGAAATTATAAAAGGCGTAATTTTTACATCACCTTTTTTAATAGGTGAAAGCAATGAAGTAATAGTTGATAGCGAAGATGGGATTAAACATATTGAAGCAGATGTAAAAGATGCAAAGATATTTGCAAATGTTGAAGATAGTTTGGTCGCAGAAGTTAGAATAGAAAATCAGACAGATACAGGCTTTGATATAGCGCTATATGATAGCACTGCTTTCGTAGAAGAAAAACAAAGACTAAATTGCAAAGATAAACCCGTAAGGGTGAATTATCTAATAATAAGGAGTTAAAATGGCTAATTATCCTGCTGATTTAAGCGGAAATAAATTTAGCATCACAAAACCTTCAATCTATCAAACACTTCAAGATTTTATTGCGAATTACAATAAAGAAGTAGATGATGTTCAGAATTACATTAATGATTTGAAGGACAAAATTGACGCATTAACAAGTAATGATGACGATATTGCGGAAAAAATTCAAAAATTAAAAGACATAATTGACAAAGCAGGCACCGAGCTTGATTTAGTCGGAGCAATTGACAAAATCGCAGACATCCTAAACACAATCAACCTAATTGTAAGAAAAAGAGTTACTATAAATAGTGATAGCGGAATTGTTGAGGTTGATATAGCGGAGCTTGGCTTTTCAAGCATTGATGATTATGAAGTTGTTGCAACTCCTGCGGCTATGCTTGCAGATGGAAGTGTAAATCCAGCAGTGCTTGCAGTTGAAAAAGTTAATGAAAAGACATTTAAACTGCATGCTTTTGATAGAAGAAATTTTGTAGAGACAAGTCCTTATTATATAGAGGGAGCTACAAAAGACGATGATGGGAATTATCCAAAAGCATTTGAAGCAAGTATTGCTATTATAGGAAACAAAGAGTTTATAAGTCTAAATATTCCAACCGTAGAAGACGGCGAAACTACAATCGGAGGCTAATCTCCAATGCCTTTTTTATCAGATAGCGGGATGACGATTAAGCAAGTTGTAGATGAGCTTGAAAAACAGATAAAACTTTTACAGGAGCAAATTGTGGCTGTTGAAGAATTAAAAACAAAAATTGAAGAAATAGATGAGAAGCTTCAAACTCTTTTAGATGTAGAACTTGGGAACTGGGAAATTGTAGATAATCACCTCATTTTTAAAGATAAAAACAATAATCAAATTGCAAAATTTGCGCTTTTTGATAAAAAAGGCAGACCTACTGAGAGAAGTATTATGAAAAGGGAGAGAGTTGAGTAATATCGTTACGCTTGGATATGGAGAGGACAATTCAATAATCGTGGAAGACGGCGGCGAGATTACGATAAAAGAAATCAAAGGCGTTAAGCAGATTTTTAACGTTAAGCCTTTTAAAGTTGTATTTAATGCAAATGTAGTAAAAACAAAATTTGACATTAATTTAATAAGACTTAAATTTAAAATAAGGACCTTTAATGATTAAATACCTAGATGAAAGTATTTTTATAGACTTTGAATATATAGATGGCATAATTGAGCCTGAATATAGAGCATTTTATTCTATAAAAGATATAGAAAAAAGAGTTGTTAAAACGGCTGAACTTGATAGAAGTGATGATAATACAACCTTTGAATTAAGAATAAAATCAGGAGAACTTGAAGAATTAAAACCCGGAAACTACAAACTTGAAGTATCGGTTGAAAACGATGAAATAGGATATAAAGATTATATCTATAATGAAGACTTAATTTTAAAAAACTAAACTTAAAATGAAATAAGGAGCAAAAATGATACCTTTATTCGGAATACTTGCAAGTGCAGGTTTGGAATTAATAGAAAGTTTTATAGAGGCAGGAAAAGATAAAGCAGTTGAGCTTATAAAAGAAAAAACAGGGATAGATTTAAACACAAAACAAACACTCACTCCCGCAGATATTGCAAGATTAAAGCAATTTCAAGAGAGGGAGAGAGCATTTTTGGAGTTAATGTTGCAAGATAGAGCAAGTGCAAGAGAAATGCAAAAAGTAGCGCTTAAACAGGAGAGCTGGTTTGCAAAGAATTTTGTTAATTTATTCGCTCTTATGTGGAGCTTAGCGGCAATTGCATATATCTTTATCGTAACAACTATGCAAATACCTCAGCAAAGCGTAAGGTTTGCAGATACAATTTTAGGTTTCCTTTTAGGGACGATAATTGCAGGGATTATAGGTTTCTATTACGGGAGCAGTCTTGGAAGTAAGATTAAGGATGAGGTTTTAACAAAGAAACAATAAATTATGGTATAATTTTTATCCTCTAACCACAAGGGCGGGTAGCTCAGCTGGTTAGAGCAGTCGGCTCATAACTGATTGGTCGTAGGTTCAAGTCCTACCCCGCCCACCAATTACTTCTCTTTTCAATCCCCATTTTTCCTATGTTTAATGTTTTTTTGCTTAAAATTCTAAAATTTCTCTCTATTTTGTCTAAAATCCCTTGACAAATGTAAAAGAATGTTATACAATTACATCAAGAAAAACAAAAAAAATAAAAAAAAGGAGCGAAAATGGAAAAAGCAAAAAATTTTTGGGGAGACGGTACATTAAAAGTATGGAGAAAGAATTCTCCGTACATCAGAGTGCTTTTAAGACAGGCACTCGTTGGTATAATTGAGTATGACTACAATGCAGGTTGTTGTCAAGCTAAAAGAAGCTGGGAAATTAATGGCTTCTTAGTTGCGTGGAGAGGAGGTAAAAAAGTAAAAGAGGCAGGGGTGTGGGCGACTGTATATATAAACCCTTGCTCTTCGTCTTTTGAAGATGAAGAGGACAGAGAGTTTTTAGAGAGGGAGATTGATGATTTTGTTGCTTTAATAAGAGGGAGTGAAGAACCAGTACTACTTCACTCCCATAAAGGGAAAATATTATTTGTGTAGCCTCCCTTTTCTTTTCTACATTAAAGGACTTTTACGAAGTCTTTTAATGTAGAAAAAAAACAAAAAGGAGATGAAATGGAAGTAATTACAATTATTGGGAAAACTTGGAATAGCTTGGAAGTATTAGGGTATTGCGAGGTAAATGAAGAGGAAACAGAATTTGATATAGAAAGAACCATCAACCGCCTTTGGAATGAAGGCGGTGCTTGGTTTGAAAATAGGGACGACCTCCACGACTATTCGTGGAGGTATGGAAGATGGACGGAGGAGGAATTGGTAGAGGAGGCAAAAGCTGATGACGCTGATGATGTTGTTGAAGAAACAGGGGGAAAATTTATCCCCCTAAAAATCACAGACCCAGAAACGGGGGAAGTGATTGTGGAAGAAATAGAGGAATAACAGCTCCCCTCCCCGTCTGTTTACATAACTTGACGTCCTGTCAAGTTATGTAAGCCGATGGGCTAAAAAAATCAAAAAACAAAAAAAGGAGATGAAATGGACATTTTAACAAAAAATTTGTTAAGAAAAATTTTAGATGATTATAAAATAGAAATACCTTTAAAAAAAGAAGAAAAAGAAGAAGTGGTTGTAACAAAGAATTCATTAAGAAAAAGAATTCAAGAGTGTAAAGAAACCCTTAAATATCTTGAAGAGGAATATGAAATGTATGACCCTCTTTACACTTATGAGGAGTGTGAAGAGGTGTTTGGTGCATATACTGATGAATGCAGACATTGTAAAAGGAATATTGATTACAACGATAATCAGAGAGGAATGATTTCAGAAAGTATTAGTCTTGTTGAAAATGAAATAAAGCTCATTCAAGAGCTTTTAAGAAAAAACATCACATCTTTTAGGCTTAAAAAAAATAAAAAATACAAGATTTATGAGCATTGGGACGAGTCTTTAATAGAATATGAATGCAACTTAAATGAAAAAGATATTAAAATTTTACACAACTTATTGAATAAATATTTTGCAAGAAAAGATATTAAATTAGTAAAGAAAGGGGGGAAATTCTTCTTCTTATCAGAGGAAGAAGGACCATGGCCTAACCCCATCTTACTTTACCTCTTTAAGGTAGATGAGGGTTAAAAGCCCTCCTTTCTCTACATTAAAGAGCTTTACGGAGTTTTTTAATGTAAAGAAAAGACAAGAAAAGAGACTCTCTCTATTTTTAGTGCCAACCACTTTAACTTAACCTATCCCCTTGAATTTCCGCTATCTTTTTAAGGCTTTTATTAATTCTATTTTTCCACCCTTGATAAAAAATTATTTTTTGTGGTTTATCAAAAATCTCCTGCAACAATTCGCTCTCCTGTATAAGTGTAAGCCACTTTAAGATAAAGTTTTTATTTAGTTTGTTAAGCTCGCCAAGTGTGCCTTTACCAATAACCCCATCCTCTTTTATGTAATTGTAATCTCCTATCCTTTGTTTTTCTAGGTTAATTGCCTTTTGTAAATGCAAAGCCCCTTTTCCGCCCGTTCCAAGCAAAACGCTTTGCTCCAAAAGTTTTGCTCCAATCTCAAACGGCAAGTTGTCTCCGTTAAACTTATCCCAATAGTTTTTTTTGTAAAACTCTCTTACTAGTTGTTGCAGTGCATAATTCCCCTCCAACTGCTCATTTAGCTCTCTCTTTGCCTCATCAGTTCCGTCGTATCCTATGTAATTTTTCACGCTATCAATTATATACCACCCCTCCCAAGTAGGATGCCACCTCCTGCTTATTCCTTTATATGTCTCTTTACCTTCGTCTAAGGGATTATCAGCATATCCCCCCTCAGCAAGTTCTAAAACTTCAAACGCTAAATCAAAGCTCATTGTGTCTCCTTTTTTAAGAAGTATATCAAATTTAGAAATTTTCTAAAATTTCTCTCTATTTTGTCTAAAATCCCTTGACAAATGTAAAAGAATGTTATACAATTACATCAAGAAAAACAAAAAAAACAAGAAAAACAAGAAAAAGGAGCAAAGATGAATAAACAAGAGCTTATAAAAGAATTCAAAGAAATAGGATATGAAGAGTTCTTCAATAAATTTGAAGACCTCCTTATAGGAGGTGATTGTTTCGGTGAAGGAGATGGCGCTGTTTGCGTTAATATTATAAAAGCCGATGATGGAGTATTATACATTGCAAGTGGGTTTGAATGGGAGGATATTACCGACAACACAAATGAGGTTGAGGAGTGGTTTGAAAACTCAATCAACTGGGACGCAGATGAAGAAGAAATAGAAAAAATAAAAAAAGAGAAAGAAAATTTAATTGAATTTTTAAGTAAATTTTAACCCCCTCTCCCTTTTTTCTTTACATTAAAGAGCTTTTAGAGCTTTTTAATGTAAAGAAAAAATCAAAAAAAAGGAGCAAAAGGAGAGTAAATGACAAATAAAGAATATCATAATTCAAAAGCCCTCGGGGCTTCTTTGTTAAAAGAAGTCCTGAGGAATGCTAAGAAGTTTAAGCAAATTTGGGACGGGGAGTTAAAGATTGAGGGCAAAAGCCTAGATATAGGCTCAGCCCTCCATAAAATTGTATTGGAGCCTGAAAGTTTTAGCGATGAATTTGTAGTTGCCCCGCAAGTAAATAAACGCACAAAAGCGGGGCGTGAAGAGTGGGAAAAATTCCTTGCTGATAATGAGGGGAAAGTTGTATTATCCCCTGATGATATGCAGTTGGTGGAGAGTATGAGGGATAAAATCCTTGCACTCCCAAAATTCAAAGAGTGGTTGAGTGCGGGTGTAGCTGAAAGGTCATTTTTTGGAGAAATTGACGGAGTGGAAGTTAAGTGCAGACCCGACCTTTTAGTTAAGACTAAGGCTGGGTATGTTGTAATAGATTTAAAAACAATGGGGTCAGAAGCGACCCCTGATGATTTTGCAAAAGCCTCTGCAAATCATTTGTATCCGTTGCAAGAGGCGGTTTATCGTGAAGTTTTAAATCAGAACGGCATACAGGTTGCCGACTTTATTTTTGCGGGAGTGTCTAAGCTGGATTATTCGGGGGCTGGATACTTCCGCCATACACCCGAGTGGGTTAATTGGGGTGAAGAGTTGTTGCAAAAAGCCCTCTTCAAATTCAAATGGTGCTTAAAGCACGACACTTGGGAAGAGGGACAATTTGATTTTGTGGAGGGCGGTTTTAAGAAAATTAATGATGTAACATTGCCAAATTGGGCGATGTATATGTATCTTTAAAAAAATAAAAAAATGAGAGCAAGAGAGGCTTATGATGTTATAAAAGAATTATATCTAAAATCAAAAGAGGAGGTGTAAGATGTTGAAAATTAAAATGAATAAATTTTTAAAAGAGTTAGGGGTTAAATTTATAGAAGAGAGAGAAGAGTTTATTATAACTGCTCCTAAAATAGATAATGTGAGAAGTGTTATTGATTATAATAGCTTCCCTGATGTTAAATATGATTATAATACAGGAGAGCTTTATGTTGAAGTAAATAATTTTGATGAGTTTGATGAGGTTTTAATTGAAATTAAAAATTTTGTAGATAATGAAAGACAAAAAATTAAAAAAGTAAACAAAAAATTAGAGGAGGCAAAAGATGAGTAGAAGCAATAATATCTCAAAACTAACCTCAGCTCTCGCCAAAGCTCAGGCAGAGTTGAGAGATGCAAATAAGTCAAAAGAGGGGTATGGATATAAATACGCCCCTCTTGATGAAGTGCTGAAAATCGTGAGAGGAGTGCTTGCTAAGCACGGAATAAGCTTCATCCAAACATCAAATTTTTTCAAAGAGGGTGTTTTAGAGGTCACTACCACTCTCTTTTATGAGGATGAATTTATAGAAAGCAAAGTTGCCGCCCCCTACAACCAGCTCAGGGGGATGAATGATTATCAAAGCATAGGGAGTGGATTAACTTATTTAAGGCGTTACGGCCTCTCGCTCGCAGTAGGTATTGCGAGCGATGAGGACAATGACGCTCACGGACAGAAAAGTATTGCAAAAAAAGAAAAAGAAGAGATATTATCTCTTCTCCAAGCCACAAAATCGGATGTTAAGAAGTTTTTAAAGTGGCTTGGAGTTGGGAGCGTAGATGAGTTAAACGAAGAAGCCTATTATAAAGCAAAAGATGTCTTACTAAAAAAATTAGAAAAAATCAAAAAAGAGGAGGAGCTACTAAACAGTTCCCCTCAAAAAACAGAGGAGGTGGGGGAATGACTGAGGGATTAAGAGACATCAAGGAAATGTGCTATATCACATCTCCCCTCAACCTTGACAAAAAAAGGTTTGAGGTTGAGGTGGAGATTGATGATAAATGGCTTGAAGATGAATTATGGGAGTTGTTTTTGAGTGGATACAAAGCAGATGAGGTTGAGAAAATAGAATATAATTTAGGATTTAACAATCCGTTAATAATATCCCCACCAAAAGAGCTTATAGACAGGGTGTGGGGTAGATTTTTAAGAGAAATAAAACTAGCGGGCAATAAAAGCCCGCTGACTTTAAAATATTGGCTTAGAGCAGAAGAAGCAAAAAGAAAACAAAGGAGGGCAAAATGCAGTTAAAAGATTATCTTAAACAAAAAGGGGTCACGCAAGCAAGCGTGGCTCGCTACTTAGGAATTAAAAGACAAACTTTAAATTATTATCTTAAAACAAACAAGCTCCCCACGCAGTATTTAAAACCGCTGGCGGAGTTTTTAGGAATTAAGGTAGAGGAGCTTTTGGAGCTTTTAAAATAGCTCCCTACCTGTAAGGTCTCTACGGAGGCTTTATAGGTGGAGAGCGGTTTGGAGATGGGGTGAAAAATAATTAAATTAAGGAGAAAAAATGGAAACAATTAAAAAAATTTATTTAGAGGCTTTTAAAAAAGTGGCGGATAAAGAAGCTACTTTGGATTTTTTCAAAGGCGGCTTCGTGAATGATTATTTTACAAGCCACGATTATAATAGCGACTTCGCAGGTGAAGAAAAATTACAAAATAATTATAAATTATTCTCTTGCATTGTATTGAAAAACGATGAAGAGGCAATTAATTTGTTTTACGCTTCCTTCATTGATCCTTTTGTAAAAAGAAATCATAGTATATTTGAAATAGGATATTACTTCTACCAAAATAAATTCCTACCTAAATCAATAATTGAAAAAATCAATTCTCTCCTCTTACAAAAATTAAGAGGAGAGTTTGAAAGATTTCAAATTGAGGTTGTAAAAGATATTCTAGAAAATAAAGGGTATTTAAATTATGTAGTAGTAAAAGAAAAGATTAGGCTTAAAGAAGAGAGAAGAAAGCTTTTTGAAAAAAATATTCATTTTAAAGAGCTTGATTATCAAAATTATAGCAGGGATATAACCGCCCCTATTTTCAGGGGCGAAAAGTGCCTTTATGTATTAGGCGATTATAACGCTGTACTAATAAATCATAAAATCACAAAATTAAAAATAATCTATGCTCTATCTAGTAGAGCAGGGTTCTTTAAGAAAAATGGCGAGTTATATTATTATGCAGGACATTCTCAAGAAGAAAAAATAGGGGAGTGTCTCTATTACGATGTAAATCGTAATGGAGACGCTATAATCCTCTACAAAAAGGAGGGGTAAAATGGTTAAAGAAACTTCCATCCTTGCATACGCTGAAAACATTGCAAGCGGCAGAAACTCTTCGCAACGCTTGCAAATATTAGAATTCATAAAGGCTAACCAGCCTTGCAGTAGAGGGGATATTATGCGTGGGCTGGGATTGCCTATTAACTCAGTTAGCGGGAGGGTGAATGAACTTTTGAAAATGGGGTTTATAGAGATTGCTTTTAAAGCCCTAGACAAAGTAACGGGACGCAAAGTAGAGTTTTTGCAAATAAAAGAAAATCTATAACCCTCCTCTTTTTGCCTCTTATTGTTTACAAAAAGTAACAGACACTTTTTAAGCATAAAAGAAAAAACAAGAAAAAGGAGAATTCTAAAAAGGAGAAAAAGGGAACAATAAAATTATAATAAATTTCCCTTTAAAAAGCAAGTTTTTTTGATAAAATTATATAAAAAAGGATAGATATGAGAGAATGGAGATTTCTAACATTAAGGCTAAGAACAGAAACATATGAAAAATTCAAAGAGCTCATAGACAAAGAAGATAAGTCTATGAGCAAAGTAATTAGAAAGTGGATTGAAGAATATATTAAGGAAAAAGAGGAGGAGCAGAAATGAAATATACATATCTTATAAACGCAAGGGCTATTGTAGATTTTAACAATAGCCTTAATAGTAAAGAAAAAATAACAATAAAAGATGCAATGGTTGCAGAATATTTAAGAGACTTTATAGCGAGTGGCAAGATGAAAAAAATAGAAACAGAAAGGGGGACGTTTTATTGGATAAGCTATAAAAAAATAATAGAGGATAACCCCTTATTAGAATTAAAATCAAAGGGAAGTATATCAAAAATAATAAAGAAATTAGTGAATTTTGGATTATTGGATAAGTGGATAGACAAAGAAGATGGCAACAAGCTTTACTTTAAATTTACGGAGCTATATCATAAAAGTTTCGTAGAATTTACACCTATTCAAAATAATGAACGGGGGTATTCAACACAGGAAACACCCTATTCAACACAGGAAACGAATTATATTAATAAAGATTATATTAATAAAAATAATATTAATAAGCGTAAATATCAAAATGCGATAATATCAGAAACTGATATTAACGGAAATAAATACGATGCTTTAAATAATAAAGATAACAATAAAAAAGAATTAAATAAAAAAATAAATAATAAAAAAGAAAATATCAATAATTCAAAAATTGCAAAAAACATTTCTAAGGGAGAAGAAGAAAGTAAACAAACAAAAGAAACTTCTAAGGCAAAAGAAAATCTACAAAACCTCATTTTTTTTATTAAGTCTTTCTTAAAAGAAAAGAATATTATCCTCTCTCCAAAACAAAATTTCTCCTTAGAGAATGTTATCATTTCTCTTAGCAAGTCTTATCCCTTAGAAGAAATAAAAGAAGTTTTAGAATTTGCAAAGGAACATAGCTTTTATTATAAGTTTTTAGCAAATCCAAAAGCGTTAGAGAATAACTTTAACTCTATAAGATTAGAATATTTACAACAAAAAGAAAAAGAGGAAGAGAACACTTTCTTTTTCGGATTAGGAGGTTAAGATGTTTAAGAGTTTAAATTACCTTAGGAGAGCTATTTTAAGCACTCTCATTTATCATTTTGATTTTGAGGGTGCTGAGGTAGCTGATAAGAAAATAAATCTATTAGAGGAGCTTTTAGAGGGCAAGAAACACCTATTCACAAAGCAACAAACAGAAATTATAAGAGAAGCCCTTAAAGAGATAAAAGAAGCAAGGGGGGAGGGATGTTATGATTGCTGGATTTTAAGCGATTTGTTTATACAAGAGGCAAAGGGGAGCTTTTATGAAGAGGAGCTTTTAGAAATCTTGGCAACCACCCCCCTTGATAGCTTAGAGAGTGTGGAGTATTATCTTAGGAAGTTAGAGCAAAAAGTTGCGTTACAAAAAATTACATTAATTTAAGGAGAAGACTATGTTAGAGCAAAAAGTTAAAACGTTAAAAGAAAAATTAAAAAGAGTGGAGAGTGAAATTGAAAAACTCTCCTTGGAGATAGATTTATACAGGTTGTTATTAGAAAAAGCACAAGCAGAGGAGAATGTAGAAGAGATTTTAAAGTATAAGAAATTATACTTAAAAGCCCAGCTTGATTATATAGAGAAAGTAGAGGCTGGGGATAGTGTTAAATTCCTTACCCTTAAAAACTTCCTCAAAAAAGAGATAAAAGAAGCCGAGAGAGTGCAAAGCGGCATTATGGCAATAGATAAGCACATGGGAGGCATTCCCGTTGGAGTAATGATACAATTTGCAGCGGCAAGTTATGCAGGTAAAACTACTACAATGATGAGGATAGCTTTAAATATTGCAAGAAAAGAAAAAGTAGCTCACTTTAATTATGAAATGAGTGAGCTTATATTGCATAGGCTTTACTCTAAAATGGCTATTAATGTAACAGAGCAGCAATTAAACAACCTCATTATCCCTGAGGATATAAGTGCGGATTTAGAAGACTTAGTTAGAACTATAAAAATCCTTGCTTACAAAGAAGGGGTTAGGTTTTTTATTATAGATAGTAGAATGAAGATAACCGCTCCTGCTGCAAACAATAAAGAACTTGCAAGTAAAATCTCTAAAACTCTATCCGAGCTAGTGATTAAGTTAGGGGTAACTATTATTCTTATTAACCAGCTTAGTGAGGAAGCTATTAAAGAAAACAGGATTATATTAAAGGAAAGCGGGGACCAGAAATATGATGCTGACATCGTATTAGGCTTAGGCTTCGTGTATGAAGCAGATGAGAAAGGCAAGCCAAAAAGAGATGAAATGGGTAGGCTTATTCCCCGCAAAGATGTAAGGCTCCTAGTATGTGATAAAGATAGACTTGGGGAGCCTTGGATAGATAAAATCTACCTAGATGAAATCTTTCCTCCACAAGCGCAACAAACAGAAGCGGAGGTGGTTTTGGAAAATTTTGAGGAAAGTCTCCCTTTTTAAGGATACTTTAAGAGTAATTTTATATAATCTTACTATAAATAAAAGAAGGATAGGAGAAAATATGGAGATTAAAAAACTTGGAGAAATAAAAGTGGTGGAGATAAGAGGTGTTGGAGAAAACATCTCTGATGAAACTAAAAGGATTTTTCTTAGCAGAAGTGGATTAAGAATAATTGAAGAATATGAAAAGGCGCAAGAAAAAGATCCCGAAAATGCGCCGAGTTGGGATGAAACTATTAACAAACTTGAACTTTATTATAACAAAAGAAATTTACCCATCTTAACTGCTAAAAAAGATAAAACAAAAATAACAATAAACAAAGAAGTGAGAAGTTCGTACAGAGGGACTTCTCACATTGAAGAGACTTCCGAGGGGGTGAAAATTGTTTCGGCAACAGGTGCTGGAAGACTTGGAGAACATACAGAACTGGTTGCCACCATTCCAGAAGGTGGTTATGTTATTGTTTATAGTGGTGGAAGATACCACAAGGGCTGGACCTGCTTTAAGAATGTAGCAGGAGAGCTTAAAGAGTATGAATTTTATAACAAAGGGAAATATGTAGATAAGCCCGATTACGAAGAAGCGAAAATGGCTTTCGGGCTTATTGATTGTGATTGTGAGGATTAAAATGTTCAATAAAGTAATCTTAATAGGCAACCTTACCCGTGATGTAGAGTTAAGATATACTCCAAGCGGAGTAGCTGCTGGGAATTTTCCCCTTGCAGTAAATAGAGTTTATAAAGATAATGTAACTGGTGAGAATAAGCAAGAAGTTTTGTTTATTGATGTAAAAGTCTTTGGTAGAAGTGCTGAGGTTGCACACCAGTATTTAAACAAAGGTAGAAGAGTTTTAGTTGAGGGAAGGCTTGTTTTAGACCAGTGGGTGGATAGTTTTGGTCAAAAAAGAAGTAAACACTCAGTTATTGCTGAGAGGGTGCAATTTATGGATAGTAAAAGTGAAGCTCAAAACCAGCAAAAACCACAACAAAACAATCAAAATCAAGCTCCATCAAATGATACTGATGAAGATAAAATACCATTTTAAAGGATAGACAATGGTTTTATTTAAAAAGGACGGGTACAAAATAATACCAGCTGGTTATAAGGAGTATTTGGTAATATGGGAAGAGAGTGTGCTTAGATGTAAAATAAAGCCTACTTTTCGGGCGGCTTTAAATTTCATTAAAGGGAGGCGAAAATGGAAAAGATAGTCCTCCCAAAATTCCTGAATAATCCTTATTTAAAATTTGAAGAGTTTGTTATTTTACAAAAAGTAACAGGCGCTAAAATTATACAAGAAGTTAAGGAGATATTAATCAAGCATGGCATCTATATTACTGAAAATAAAGTATACGAAGAAATCGGGGAGGTGCCAAAATGGATAGATAGGTTTTATCTTAATGGAAGAAGATTTTTTAGAAAAACGCAAGTAGAGGAGTATGTAGAAAAATTAGCCTTGCGACCTATTATAAAGCAAAAGATGTTAAGAGAAATTAAGACAAAATTAAAAGAAAGGGGTATTTATGTATAAGTATCAGCTAAAAGAAAAAGCCCTACTTTTAGGGGCGTATAGCTTTTTATTAGAAGCAAAAAAGTATATGCAAGAAGTGTCGCTCAAAGAAAAGACGGCACTTGATATGGAGTTTGAGAGGCTTTTTAAAAAGCTTAGCAATATAAAAGAGAGTATAACAACTAAAAAAGTGGAAAAATTCTTTTTTAAAAGAATTCCGCAGGATAAAGCTATAAAAGGGGTGGATATTGTTACAATTGCATTAACGCTTATGTATCTGCATAAGCATTTTGTAGAGAAAAAGGATTTTACCTTTACGGAAAGTGTAGAGGAAATTTTGGAAGCTTTAAGAGAGCAGAGTCAAGATGATAAAGAAATGTTTAACAATTCCCTTTTGTTTGCGGTAGATTTATTTAAAAGTATCTACCCAGACAAAGCAGGACTTCTAGAATTTAGGAAAATCTTAGGCAAAGAGCCGTTTAATTTATTAATTAACAATTAAGTAAAGGAGCGAAAATGATATTTACAGAATTTAGAGGAAAAGTAATCACTTGGGCGAAAGAGAGGAGAATAATTCCAAACTCCTCTCTTGAAGCTCAAAACCTTAAACTTGCGGAAGAGTTTGGGGAACTTGCTGATGGGCTTAGAAAAGGGAATATGGAAAAAATTAAAGATAGCGTAGGGGATGTTGCAGTTGTTGTTACGATTATGGCTGGATTAATGGGAGCAGAGATAGACAATCTACCAGATACACAAAGCAGTTATTATGCCAATAAAGAAAACTTGCAATACTCTTTTATGTGGTTGCAAGCGGATATAGGAGAGATTGCTAAATATATAATAAGAGATAAAAACGAAAACTTATTTTATTCCCTTGCAAATGTAATAAGTGATTTGCAAGCTTTTTGCAAATGGCAGGGAATAGAATTTATGGATTGTTGCGAGCTTGCTTGGGATGAGATAAAAGATAGAAAAGGCTATCTTAACGAGCAGGGAATTTTCATTAAGGAGGAAGACTATGCAAACTAAACAGCAGGTAAGACTTTTGCATATAAGCCCATTGTGGCTTATTGCAAATGGTATTAGATACAGCCACGCAACTTGGGATAAAAGTGATAGCGTGGCGATTGATAATATTAATAAAGAGATTGGAGAAAAGGATTTTGAGCTTATTAAGAGAGTAGGTTTTAATTTAAAGCATGAAAGCGTGCTTGAAATGAGCCAAATTGTGTTTGATGTTAGAATGAGCCAAAAAGCTTTGTTAGAAGAGAGCAGGCACAGAATAGGAGTTTCACAGGTTGTAACCTCATCTAGATATGCACTCAAAAAAATTGAAATTGAGATGGAGCTAACCGGGGATGAGGAAATTGATAAAGATTTAGAACTTATTAAACAAATTGTAATCAAGCGGCTAAAACAGGGCAAATCGCTTGATAAAGTATCTAAACTCTTACCGCAAGCTTTTATCTACACCCTCCAAATTCAATTTAATCTTAGAAGTTTATTACACTTTTTAAGATTAAGATTAGACAAAGCGGCGCATAGAGATATAAGGATAATAGCTTTAAAAATGGTAGAGGCTTTACCTGGGGAATGGGTAGAGCTTATTTTGGAGGATAAAGAGGTAGAGAGGAAATTAAGAGAAACGGAGAAGTGGTTTTATGAAGGGTAGTATGTATTATTACGGGATAGATGCAAAAAGCTTTAAAGATTTAAAATACACAGACGCCCTAAAAGTAAAAATTAAAGCAGGGAGAGAGCTTTTAAATAAGCTTAGCACGGAGCTTTACTTAAAGCGTGCAACGGATAAAGAGAAGTGGAGCGAGACTGCTAAGCGACTTAATGATGTTGTTAAGGCAATAAAATTTAATGAGAAACTTTTAAAGGAGTGTGAATGAGGAGGCAAGAGATAGGTAGAATGAATGAGGAAAGGGTGTTTAATTTCCTTAGGCAAAAGAAGAAGTGGTGCATATCATTAAAAGAAATAGCTGAGGAAATAGGTATTAATCATAATTCTCTTAGAGGGGTTTTAGAGAGACTAAGAGATAAAAAATATATCAATTTCGGGACGAATATTCATTGTTGTGGGAACTTGAAAAAAACATGCATAAAAGTTATACGAAAGAAATACAATGGCTAACTATCTAAAAGCCCCCTTAATTCCCCCAAGTGTAAATTCTTATTGGCGAAGTGCATACAAGGGAGGGCGGATAATACACTATATAAGCAAAGCCGGGAGAGAATTTAAAAATGCGCTTGCTTTACTTGCAAAGGTTAATAAGTTTAAAGTCTTGGAGGGGGATGTTGTTTTGGAATATACCCTTTATTGCAAAAAGCAGGGGAGAAAAGATTTGGATAATACCCTTAAAGCAATACAGGACGCTTTGGAGGGGATAGCATACAAAAACGATAAACAGATTGTGGAAATAAGAGCTAAGAAAGTTAGAAACGCTGGCTGGGATGGGATAGAGATAAGAGTTTCTTCCCTTTAATCTTCTTTTAAGGTTATAGAATTTGGGATAGAAGAGTTTTTCACAATCAAAAAAAGACTTGAAAAAGTTAAAAATACATTAGAGTATAATATGCTTGTATATGCAGTTAGACCAAAATAAAAAGGATAAAAATGAC
>JAMOSZ010000039.1 GCA_027062625.1 Nautiliaceae bacterium | reverse complement strand
TGGCGTCCCCGGCGCGATTTGAACGCACGACCTTCGCCTCCGCAGGGCGACGCTCTATCCAGCTGAGCTACGGGGACAGGAATGAAATTATATCAAATTTTTACGATAACTACAACGGCAATAACATTTTTTTCATCATGAGTTATTGAAATATCGGCTTGGGAGATGTTAAATTTTTTTAAAGTTTTTGGAGATATTAAGGGCTTTCCTTTTTTATCTTTTAATATCTCAATATCCAAAAAACTGCACTCTTTCCCAATGCCTGTTCCAATAGCTTTGGCAAAAGCTTCTTTTGCCGCCCAGTAATTTGGCAGTTTTTGTGGATTTTCATTTGGAGTTAAAACTCTTTTTGCGAATTTTTCTCCAAATTTTTTATAAACTTTTTTTATTCTATCTTTGTTTGTAATATCTACACCAATTCTAATCTCCAATAAAACTCCTTTTTGATATAATTTTATCAAAAAGGTGGTGGTTGATTAAATTTATAGAGTTACTTGGTAATAGTTTTATAAAAGTGTTAAAAGGGTTTGGAGAATTTACTCTTTTTCAACTTGAAGTTTTAAAACTTATGTTTATTCCTCCATATAGAATAAAACAACTTCTTTATCAAATAATGTTTATGGGGTATGGGAGTTTGGGAGTTATTTTACTAACTTCTTTTTTTACTGGACTTGTTGAAGCTGTGCAACTTTATAATGGATTTCATAAATTTGGAGTAGAAGATTTTATGGGATACACTATCTTTGTTTCAGTTGTAAAAGAACTTGGACCAGTATTTGCTGCATTAATGGTTGTTAGTAGGGGAATAAGTGCTTATGCTGCTGAGCTTGGAAGTATGAGAGTTACTGAGCAAATTGATGCACTTGAAGTAATGGCTGTAAATTCAAAACACTACTTGATAGTCCCAAGAATTTTAGCTACTACAATCTCTCTTCCATTTTTAATTTTATTTTTTGATATGATAGCAAATGTAGGAGCGTATCTTATTTCGGTTTATTCTTTGGATGTAAATGGGTATGCTTATTTAGATAATATAAGACAGTTTGGAAGCATTTCTGATATTAACGAAGGAATTGTTAAGGGAATAGTGTTTGGATATATCATAAGTGCAATTGGAACATTTATTGGATATAACACAAGAGGAGGAGCAAAAGGAGTAGGGCAAAGCACCACAAAAGCGGTGGTTTTATCTTCTATTTCTATATTTGTAGCAGATTATGTAATTTCTACTTTTTATCTTCTTTTTTAGTTATCTTTTTCTTAACCAAGTTGGCAAGTCAATGTTTGATAAAAGCTCTTCTTGGGGTTCTTCTTTTGTGTCTTGTTTAATTTTTACCTCTTTTTTTGGAGGAGGAGTTTGATGTTTTTCAAATCCAGTAGCTACGATAGTTACTTTAATCTCATCAGGTTCAAGTGAATTATCAGTAGTTGTACCAAAGATAATATCAGCATCCTCATCTACTTTTTCATAAATTAAGTTCATACTCTCTTGCATCTCCATTAATGGATAATCTTCATGAAGTGTAAAGTGCACAAGCACTCCCATTGCTCCATCAATTGAAATATTATCAAGAAGTGGCGATTCAATAGCTTTTTTAATAGCGTTAAAGGCTGCATTTTCACCTTTTTCTTCACCAACTCCCATAAGTGCTAGCCCTTGATGAGACATAACCGTTTTTAAGTCGTTAAAGTCTACATTAATATCATTCTCTCCATAGCTAATTACCATATTTGAAATTCCACTAACAGCTTTATACAAAACATCATCAACTAAACTAAATGCTTCTCTTCTTCCCACTTTTCTATCAATAATTGAGAGAATTTTGTCATTTGGAATTACAACAATTGAATTTGTCTCTTGTTTTAGGTTCTCAATTCCATTTAGTGCAAGTTTTTGTCTTCTTGGACCTTCAAATGTGAAAGGTTTAGTTACAACCCCAATTGTTAAAGCTCCAACTTCTTTTGCTGCTTTTGCAATAATTGGAGATGCCCCAGTTCCAGTTCCTCCCCCCATACCAGCTGAGATGAATACTAAATCTGCTCCATTTAGTGCATCTTTTATCTCCTCATATGTCTCTTCTGCTGCCTTTTGTCCAATTTCTGGTCTCATTCCAGCTCCAAGCCCTTTTGTTAGAGATTTTCCAAGTTGGATTTTCTTATGAGCCTTGCTTGTTTTTAGGGCCTGAATATCAGTATTTGCAGCAATTAATTCAACATCTTTTATTCCTTTTTCTGCCATATAATTAATCATATTATTACCACCACCACCAACACCTATAACTTTAATTTTTGGACCATCGCTTACTTCGTTTATAGAAAAAAGTTTCTCTTCCATATTTCTTCCTTTCAAAATAGATTACTAACCCAAGTTTTAATTTTTTGAATAAGGGTTGGTTCTTCTTTATCTTCTGTAATCTCAAAAGTAACTTCTTCTTCTTCCTCTTTTTTAGGAGGTTCTTCAAAAATGTTTTCTTCAATGTATTTTGAGCGAAACTCTTTGTTTGAATCAATTTCATAAGTTAGATTCTCTTTTGTGCTATACATTATAAGTCCAACTACACACGCAAACTCTGGTTTTTTGATATTGTCAAAAAGTCCTTCTATTTGTTTTGGAGTTCCAATTCTAACTGGGAGCCCTTCAAAAAACTCCTCAGCTAATACTTTAATGTTAAAGAAATTGGTAAGCCCACCAGTTAATACAATTCCAGCGCCGATTTTATTTCTTATTCCAGAAGTAGTTATCTTTTCATTAAGTAAGCTAAATGTCTCTTCAAGTCTTGCTGAAACTACATCAACAATCAATTTAACAGGCACCTTTTGTTTTTCTTCTTCATTACCTATTATACCAACTTCTATCTCAGGTTCCCCAGAAAAGACAATCTCTTCAAAGTGAGTTTTAATATACTCAGCATCTGATAAGGGAGTGTGAAGGGCAATTGATAGGTCATTTGTAATATGGTGACTTCCAACTCCCAAGAATGAATGGTATCTAAATGCTGAATTTACAAAAAATCCAATATCAGAAGTAGTAGCCCCCATATCAATTACAGCTACTCCAAGTTCTTTTTCATCTTCTTTCAAAACTGCAAGTCCACTTGCATAAGCTGATGATACGATATTATCAATCTTTACTCCTGCTAATTTAAAAGTCTTTTTTAAATTTTCAATCCCACTTTTTAAAGCTATAATAATATGTAAAGAAACTTCAAGCCTACTCCCACTCATTCCAGTTGGATCTTCTACCTCATCAAGCTCATCTACTTTAAAATTATAAGGGATTGCTTGTAAGACTTGATATTCACTTGGAATAGTTGCAGTTTGTAGAGCGATTTGAATGACTCTATTTATCTCTTTTATAGAAATTTCATTGCTTGGGACATTAATAACTCCAAAGCTTGTTATGCTTTTTGTATAAGCAGAAGAGATAGAAACGGTAGCATTTGATATTTCAACCCCAGCCACTCTTTTTGCATCGTTTAGAGCTTTTTTAATAGACTTTGAAGCTAAATCAATATTAGTAATGGCACCTTTTCTCACGCCTTTTGATGGAGCAATCCCAACTCCACTTATAGAAAGGTTTGAGCTTATTTTATCATAATTTGCAATGAGTGCTTTCGTCTCAAAACTTCCTATATCAATTGCCAAAATATGTTTCAATTTTTATCCTTTTTGCAAGTAGATTTCAATTTTGTATTTTTCTCTTAAATGTTTTATTAAATCTTTAAGTAGTTCTTCTTGGATTAAATTTTGCGTAAGTTTTTCTACAAATATTTTATTTTTTTCAAACTCTTTTTTATCTAAAATTTTTTGGTCATTTATTTTATACACAAACGCCATCTTAGGGTTTTTTGAAGGCAAAAGAAAATACCCTTCCTTATTATAAGAAGTAAAAAGACTAAGCAAAAATTCCTCAGCTACTTCTCCATCTTTTATAGGAATTTTGCTAAAATCATACTTTGTAACCCATCCTATATTTTTACCATTAAAGTTGCTAAGAGCTTTTTGAGCTTTTATTTTAAGCATTTTAGCAATTTGAGTATTTAAATAATCTTTAATCACATAAGCTTTTGCCTCTTCAAAACTCATAACTCTTGGCTTAATTTCTTCTAAAAGTTTTGCGGTTATATATTTGCCTTTATAAACAAAAGGTTTAACAGTTCCCTTTTGAATTAACTCTTGCATTTTATCAAAGGGAATTATTGAATTGTTAATAGCTACTTCTTTAATTTCATACTCTCCTTTTGAAGCTTTTAATTTTTTATAAGCAAGAATAGCCTCTTTTTTTAAATTCTTTGCAAAATAATCTTCTTTTACTCTATTTTTTGCTTGATTAAAACTTAAAATTTCTCCATTTTCGTTTTTATAGTTTAATTTGTTTGCTTCGTAAAAATTTTTAAGCTCACTATTTGAAACATTTCCTTCAAGGTTTATGGTAACAAGAGCAATTTTATATTTTGGAGGGGTTTTGTATTTTTCTTTGTTAGCTTCCCAAAAGCTTTTAACTTCATTTAAATTAATAGAAACATTTACTTCATCTGAATTGATAATTTCAAGAGATAGATTATCTGCATTATAAAGAGCACTTGCGACTGCTAAAATTGCATTTTTTGGAGGAGTTATGCTCAGCATATTCAAAAGTTTCTCTACCAAGATTTGTTTTTTAAGTAAAGTTTCAAACTCTTTTGCCGTTTGATTAGTCCTTTTTAAATACTCTTTATAAGTTTTTTCATCGTGAAAGTATTCTAAAATCTTTTTTGCTACATCTTTATCGGTTACATAAAGTCCAAGGCTTTTTGCATACTCTCTTAAAAGAGCGTTATCTATTACTTGATTTAGGGCAATTTGTTTTAGACCAAGCTTATTTGCAGTGGCTTCATCAAGTTTTCCACCCAATTTTTGATTTAAGTTATTAAATAAATTATTATAAGCAAATTGAAATTCTCTTATACTAACTTCTTCATCTCCAACTTTGGCTATTGTGGATGCTTTTTTACCAAACTGAAATTGACCCCATCCAACAAACCCAGCTCCTATAAAAGCAATAGTAGCTACCCAAATAGTAACAACCAACCATTTTCTATGCTTTTGCATCCATTCAATCATAAAAGTAACCCTTATATATAGTTTTTTGATATTATAATAAAAAAAAACCTCTCAATAAAGGAATATTAAATGAAAAACCAAGAAATTATGCTAAAAGATTTAAAATATAATTGGCATCCTTGCACTCAAATGAAAGACCACGAATTTTTGCCTCTTATTCCTATAAAAAAAGGAGAAGGGGTATATTTAGAGGATTTTGAAGGGAATAGATATATTGATGCTATAAGTAGTTGGTGGGTAAATCTTTTTGGTCATAGCAATCATTATATAAACGAAAAGATAAAAACTCAACTTGAAACGTTAGAGCATGTAATATTTGCTGGATTTACGCATGAAGGAGCCGTTAGACTTGGTGAGAGGATTTGTAAATTAACAGGGTTTGATAAAGTTTTTTATGCGGATAATGGGAGTAGTGCAGTTGAGATTGCAATAAAGATGAGTTTTCATTATTGGAAAAACAAAGGTAAAATTAGACCACTCTTTTTTAGTCTTGAAAATTCATATCACGGAGAGACAATTGGTGCTTTGAGTGTAGGGGATGTTGGGCTTTATAAAGATACTTATAAAGAGATTTTAATAAAAAATATAACTCTTCCTATTCCAAAAGATGAGAGTGAAGAAGAGACAAATAAAGCATTAAAAAAAACAAGAGAAATTTTTGAAAAGTATCATAAAGATGTGAGTGCTTTGATTATTGAACCTTTAATTCAGTGTGCTGGATATATGAAGATGCACTCTTCTTTATTTATAAAAGGATTAAGAGAGCTTTGTGATGAATTTGATATTCATCTGATTGCAGATGAGATAGCGGTTGGATTTGGTAGGAGTGGGAGTATGTTTGCTTGTGAGCAAGCTGGGATTAAGCCAGATTTTATGCTTCTTAGTAAAGGATTAACGGGAGGATATTTGCCTCTTAGTCTTGTACTTACAACTAATGAAGTTTATATGGCTTTTTATTGTGATTATAAAGAGTTAAAGGCATTTTTACATTCTCACTCATATACGGCAAATCCTCTTGGGATTGCTGCTGCAAATGCAACATTGGATATTTTTGAGAGAGGGGAAGTGTTTTTTGAGAGTGGAGAGTTTAGGATAGTAGATAAGCCAAGAAGAAGTGTGCTTGAAAACAATAAACTTATAAGCGAATATATCTGGGAGAAGATGCAAAAGTTTAGAGAGCTTCCAAATGTAAAAGAGATACGCCAAAAAGGAATGATAAGTGCAATTGAGATGATTGATTATCCGTGGGAGAAAAGAATGGGATTAAGAGTTTATGAATGGGGACTTAAAAACGGGGTTCTTTTAAGACCGCTTGGTAATGTAATTTATTTTATGCCCCCTTATGTTATTAATAAAGAAGAGATTGATAAGATGGTAGATGTTGCATTTAGTGGTATAAAGAGGTTAAATGAACTCAATTAAAAACTCACTAATAAATCCAATAAAGCATTTTAGGCTAAGGTATTTACCGCTTTTGATGATTTATTTTGCATATGGGGCAAGCGGGATAACAAATGTAGCTGAGACCTTTTGGGTAAAGGAAGAATTAAAACTCTCAGCCGCAGCCCTTGTCTCTCTTGGGGTTTGGCTTAGTCTTCCTTGGACTATAAAAATGGTTTTTGGACAACTTGTGGATAGCGTTAGGATTCTTGGCTCTCAAAGGAGAGTGTATGTTTATATTGGAGCGTTTTTAATTGCAAGTGGAACTATTTTATTAATAGGACTTGCTGGGGATTATGAGTGGGTTAAATTTGCAGACAAAGAGAATGTTTATATTTTGGCATCTTTACTTAGTGTAGTTGGATTTGTGCTTCAAGATGTGGTGGCTGATGCAATGAGCACGGAAGTTGTTGATAGAACTTTACCGCCTGATAAGCTTCAAGAGGAGCTTGCGTATGTTCAAATTCTTGGAAGACTTGCAATCTCACTTGCAACGGTTATGGTAGCTGGACTTAGTGGATGGCTGGCTGAGGTTATGAGTTATGAGGATATTTTTAAGCTATCTTTAATAATCCCTTTAATTTCTGTAATTGGAGTTAGTATTATTAAGCTTGAAAATGTTAAAAAAAGTCCTATTAATTGTAAAATTTTATGCGGGGGGATTGTGTTTGCGGGGTTTGTTGTGTTGATGGGGTATGGGCAGTATCAAAAGTGGGATAATAAGATTTTAGCTTTTATTTTTGCTCACTCCCAAGAGATTGTGCTTTTTATTAGTTTAGGGGTAATTATTTATATGCTTGGATTAGTGTTAAAAGATGTGGATAAAAAAGTTAAAAGTTTTATTATAAAGACTGCAATTGTAATTTTTGTATATAGAGCAATGCCAAGTGTTGGTCCAGCCTTGCAGTGGTGGGAGATTGATGTTTTGGGATTTGATAAGGCTTTTTTTGGGACTCTATCGCAAATTGGAGCTATTCTCTCAATCCTTGGAATGTGGCTTTTTAGTGATTTTATTGCAAAAAAGCCAGCTTATCAGACCCTTTTGTGGCTTAGTGTTATTACTACAATTTTGTTTTTGCCAATTATTGCGCTTTATTATGGAATACCTCAACAATTTGGTATCTCTCCAAAAAGCGTAGCACTTATTGATACAGCTCTTGAATCTCCTTTTGCTCAGCTTAGCATGATACCGCTTTTAACTCTTATAGCAATTTACGCACCTGATGGTAAAAGAGCAACTTGGTTTGCACTGATGGCAAGTCTTATGAATTTGGCTCTTAGTTTTGGAGGGCTTTTTAGTAAGTATTTAAATGAAATTTTTGTAGTAAATAGAGCAGTAGTTGAAAATGGTAAGGTAGTCATTCCAGCTGATTATTCTCAGCTTGGAGCTTTGATGATAGTTGTAACTATTCTTAATATAGTAGTGCCGGTTGTAACTATTTATTTCCTTATGATTAGGAAAAACTCACAAAAATTGATATAATAATACTAAAAAAGGAGAGAAAATGGCTATTTTGATGCTGATTTTAATGAATATTGCCGTAATGGCATCAATTTATTTTTCAATTTTTTTAATTGAACTTATTTTTGGGGTAAGAATTGACCCTCAAAGTGTAACTGGACTTGCGATTTTGGCGGTAATTGTTGGATTTAGTGGAAGTATTATCTCTTTGCTTTTGTCTAAATGGATGGCAAAAATGTCAATGGGAGTTAGGGTAATTGAAACGCCTTCAAATGAAGCAGAGAAATGGCTTTTAGAGACTACTTACAAACTTGCCGACAAAGCTGGGATTCCAAGACCAGAAGTTGGAGTGTTTGATGGACCTCCAAACGCTTTTGCCACAGGACCAAGTAAAAGTAACTCATTAGTAGCTGTTTCAACAAGTCTTTTTGATTTAATGGATTTAAAAGAGATTGAGGGGGTTATTGCACATGAGATTAACCACATCAAAAGCGGAGATATGATTACTATGACTTTGGTGCAGGGGGTTTTAAACTCAATAGTGTTTTTTGTATCAAGGTTGATTGCAAATATCGTTGCTCCAAAAGATGAAGAGGGTAATCCAAATCCATTTGCTTATATGGCAATAAGTTTTGCACTTGAAATGGTTTTATCCATCTTTGCAACAATGATTGCAATGGCATTTAGCAGATATAGAGAATATAAAGCAGATGCTGGGGCTGTTAAGATTGATGGGCCTTATGGGATTTATTATGCGCTTGCAAAACTTGGAAACATTCCAAAAGAACAAGTTGCACTTCCACCAGAGATGAAAGCGTTTGGGATTGTTGGATTTATAAGCGAACTATTTAGTTCACATCCACCAATTGAAAAAAGACTTGAAAATATAAAAAAAGTAGCAAGGGAGCTTGGATATGATTTATAATTTTGATGAGGTTAGGGAGATTGTTTTAAAAGCTGGGGAGATATTTAAAGAAGGTTTTTTTGCTACTAAAAAAGAAGTTGATTTTAAGGGTAAAAAAGAGTTAGTAACAGAATATGATGTTAAGATTGAAGACTTTTTAACTACTGAATTATCAAAGTTTGATGGCTTTAATATAGTAGCTGAGGAGAAACATTTTGATGAAGAGATAAAAAATTCATTTATTATTGATCCAATTGATGGGACTACTAACTTTTTACATCAAATCCCTTTTTGTGCAATAAGTGTTGGAATTTATCAAAATGGATTTGAGAGAGGAGGAATTGTTTACAATCCCATTACAAATGAGATGTACTGGGCAAAAAAAGGGGAGGGGGCATATCTTAATGACAAAAAAATAAGCGTATCGGATGTAGATGTTTTTCAAAGAGCATTAATTGGAACAGGATTTCCTTATAGCGCGGCTGATAATGAAGAAGATTTGAGGTGGGTTGTATCAAAACTTCAAAAACTTCTTCCAAAAGTGCAAGATATAAGAAGATTTGGAAGTGCGGCTTTGGATTTATGTTATGTAGCAAATGGGAAACTTGATGGCTTTTATGAAATTAACTTAAAACCTTGGGATGTTGCGGCTGGTAAAATTATTGTAAGAGAAGCTGGTGGAATTGTTACTAATAATTATGGCGAAGATTATGAATTTTGGGATAAATGTATTGTAGCTACTAATGGAAGATTTCATCAAGAGTTTGTAGAGGCTTTAATGGGATAGATAAGACTTTATCTATCCTTTTTTTGTTATAATAAATTTAGTTAACATAATGCACATTCTCTTGAATTTAATTTTTCTTATCAAGTTCTTGAAGTCTTTTTGCATCTTTAATTGCACTTCCATCAAGTGTATTATTAAAGTAGAAAAATCCTTTTTTATATTTTATTGCAAAGTCCAAAAATTCATCTGGATAACTGCCTTTATAATTTTCTAAATACCCATGAAATCTCATATAAACAAAATTTGCGGTCTTAACGTTTACAAATGGCTGATTAAAATCGTGCCATACCATTGCAATGTTATTTTTTCTTAAAAAATCATAAACTTTTGGATTATACCAATGCTTTTCTCTAAATTCTATTGCTATTTTAAAATCTTTGTTAAGGTTTTCAATAAAGTTTTTAATAAACAAAAAGTTGTATTTACAACTCGCTGGTAATTGAAATAAAAAAGCCCCTATTCTATCTTGTAAAATAGAAAAAAAATTAATAAAATCATTTGCTTTTTTATAATCAAGTCCAAAGTGAGTTACAGAATTATGTACTTTAATTGATAATTTTTTTCCTTTTGAGACTCTTTTCCATTTTTTTAAAACATTTTCCGTTGGCATTTTGTAAAATGTCGAGTTAATCTCCAATGAGTTAAAATGTTTAAAGTAAAACTCCATAAAATCCTCTTTTTTTAAACTCTTTGGATAAAAAATCTCCCTCCAATGTCCATATAAAAATCCGCAAGTGCCAATGTATCTCATCTTAACCTCCTATTATTAAATTTGGAAACAGCAAGATAATTATTAAGACAATGAGTTGAATTATGATAAATGGAATAACCCCTTTGTAAATATCACTGGTCTTGACCAACTTTCCAGCAGCTCCTTTTAGATAAAAAAGACTAAATCCAAAAGGTGGAGTTAGAAAAGATGTTTGAAGGTTTACCGCAATTAAGATTGCAAACCATAAAGGATCAATCCCAAATTCCTCAATAATTGGAAGTAAAATTGGAATAACTATGAAAGTAATCTCAATAAAATCTATAAAAAATCCAAGTACAAATATAAGTGCCATGGTAATTGCTATAAAAGTGTAGCTATTTGGAATATGAGTCGTAAAAAGCTCAGTAATAATATCCCCAGCTCCTGATTCATTAAATACCAAAGAAAAAGCAGTAGCTCCAATTAAAATCATAAAAATCATAGAAGTTATTTTAATAGTCTCAACGCTTGCATATCTTATTAGTTCAAAACTAAAAGTTCTATAAAAAAGAGTTAATATAATAGAACCAACAACTCCAACAGCTGCTGATTCAGTAGGAGTCGCAAATCCAGCAAAAATACTTCCAAGCACTACTCCAATTAACAAAAAAGGAGCTATAAGGCTTTTTAGAGCATTTTTTAGAATTTTTGAATAAGGCTCATTAGTTTTTATAGGAGGAGCAATTTGGGGTTTTAAAAAAGCAATCAAAAGAATATAAAGAATATAAAGCCCTACTATCATCCCACCTGGGATGAGTGCGGCTTTGAATAAATCCCCAACGCTTATATTCATAACCGCCCCAAGAATAATTAATACAATACTTGGCGGGATAAGTTGTCCAAGAGTCCCACTTGCTGCAATTACCCCGCTTGCAAGACGCGGAGAGTAGCCGTGTCTTAGCATAACAGGAAGTGAGATAATTGTCATCATAACAACGCTTGCCCCAACTATTCCAGTAGAAGCAGCTAAAATTGCCCCAACTATTACAATCGCAATTGCAAGCCCTCCTCTTACTCTTCCAAAAAGTTTTCCTATTGATTCAAGCATATTCTCAGCAATTTTGCTTTTTTCTAAAATAAATCCCATAAAGATAAATAATGGCACAGCCATTAGGGTAAAGTTTTGCATAATTCCATAGACTCTATATGGCAAAAGCCCAAATATTTCAAGCCCTAAATTAGAATCCAGCATTGCCGCAAAAATTGCACTTCCTCCAAATGCAAAAGCAACTGGCACTCCAAGCATTAAGAGAATAAATGCAATTATAAAAAGAATAATTCCTGTCATTTTTTAATCCTTAGATAGATTTTTCTAAGCTCAGCAATTGATTGAAGATATACCATTATAAACGCTATAATCATAGAGCTTTTAATAATCCACCTACAACAAAGCCCTCCTGGGTCACCTGATGCTTCGTGTTGGAGATAGCTCATTTGCACAAAAGGTAAAGCTTCTACTATAATTAAGATAGAGAGTGGGATTACAAATAAGACTATGGATAAGAAATTAATTAAGAGCTTTATTTTTTTGGGAAATTTATCATACAAAATATCAACTCTTACGTGTTTATCTTTACTTAAAGTAAAAGCTATACCAAACAAAAAGACAATATCAAAAAGATGCCATTCAAGTTCTTGGAGTGCAATACTCCCACCGGAAAAAAGCTTACGGGTAATTACATCATAAGTAACCAAGAGGCTTAGCAAAATCAACGCAATAACGGAGGTATACATAAAAAAGCGACTAAGCTTTTCTATTAAAATATCAATCTTTGGAATAAAGCTTAAAATAATCGCTATAATAACTCCTCCTAAAATAACCCATTGAATGTGTGAAGTTAGATAATCTATCATCTTCTCTCCTTATAAATACTCTGGTGCATCATTGCTAAAAAGAATTAAATCCCCCTCTTTTGTAACTTCTTTTAATATCTTGGTTAATTTAGATTTATCACTTAGGCAGATTTTGTTAATTGTTATGTTTTTGCAAAGTATCTCTTTGTTAATTTGAGAAGTAATAATAGCTAAATCAAAAGTCTCATTAATTGCTTTTGCAACTTTTTTATTCATCTCATCCGTTGCTTCTATAAGTCCTGGGGTTATGATGATTTTTTTACCATTGTAAGTTTTTATTAGCTTAAAACTCTTTAACATTCCCTCAATATTACCATTAAAACTATCATCGATAATTACTTTTTTGTTAGCTTCAATTTTTTGAAGCCTATGTTCAATTGGTTCTAACTTTTCTACTTTTTCCAAAACTTCATCCAAATTCATAAATTCAATTGCCTGATAAACAGCCAAGGAGATATTAATTGCGTTAAACTCTCCAAGTATATTTGGAGCTTTTAAGTGATAGGTTTTATTGTTTATAATCAAATCCCACTCAATTCCATTAAGAGAGGATTTTATATTTTTAATTTTATCTTTTATAACCTCAACCTTATCTCTCCACTCTATTTGATAAGAAAAGCCTTTTTTAAGTTTTGGGCTCTTAAAAATTTCAAGCTTTGTTTTTTCAATATTATCCATTGTTTTAAAATACTCAATATGCTGAGGTCCGATTTTACCAAGAATTGAATATTCATTCTCTAAAAACTCTACTATCTCTTTAATATCACCCTTTTCTCTTGCTCCTGCTTCTGTAATGTAAATTTGAGTATCTTCTGGCAAAGAAGTATTAATATCAAGGACTATACCTTTTAGAGTGTTTACGCTTCTTGGGGTTTTGTATGTTTTGAAGTTATCTTTTAAAAGTTGGTAAGTAAAGTTTTTAATAGATGTTTTTCCATAGCTACCCGTGATTGTAATAATGGCTGGGGATATTTTATTTAGTTTTATTTTTGCTTTTTGTTTAAACTTACTAAAAAGAAAAGATTCAATCAAATAAGAGATTATTATTGCAGTTGAGATTACGCTAAGTAAGGATAAGCCTTCATTATTGTTAAATCTCTTCATAATAAATAAGTTTCCAATTTCCAAAATCACAAGAATTACCAAAAATCTTTTTACTCTCTTTGTAAACTTTACTCCCTTGCTTTTTTTATACCAAATAAGAAACAAAGCCATATAAATTAAGAAAAAGTAATTAAAGTAGCTTGGAAAGAATGTATAAACAAAAATTGGAATTAAGAAAAATAGAATATGCCAGCTATATTTATGAAAGTGAAAAAGCACTCTATCAATTTTATAGTTATACCATTGGAGAGTTGTTATTACATAAACTCCAATTAAAAGAGTCGTTACAAAATGGACAATATTCTCAATCATTTAAATCCTTTAATACTTCTAATAAAAAAGTATAATTTGGAGGCAAAAGAAGAGTTAGTAAAATTGCAAAAAACAAGATTAAATTCAAAAATTGATTTTCGCTTTTTAGTTTAAGAGCACTTCCAAAAGACTTTTTAATTCTTCTTCCCATAAAATCAATACTATAAATTTCATCTAAAATAAGATGAGTAACATATCCAAAAAACAAAAAAGCCCCAGAGAGTAAAGATAACTTTTGGTTTTTGCTAACTTCAAATACAATAAAGTTAAAAAGAAGCGATAATAACACTCCAAAACTTATAGAATGAATAATTCCTCTGTGGATTGTTAACTTTTTAAAAACAAAAAATAACAAAAACGAACCAATATATCCACTTGCCATAAAGATAAGTAGTTTTAAAATATCTACTCTATTGTAAAAAAATAAAAAAACAAAAAAGACCACAAAAAGAGTAAAAATATTTTGAAGAATCCTAAAAGGAATTGAATTATCGTGGTCAATATCGGGTAAAATTCCTCCAATACATCCACTTACAAACAAAAAAAGAGCATCTTTTACTCCTACTTTATCATACAACAACAAAGCCCCTCCCCCACTCACAACAGCGGCAACTCCAAGATGGGTTTTAAAATTAGCCATATACTATCTTAAAATCATCAAATTCAACAAAAGGTACCTCTTCATATTTAATCTCTTCTACCCTACTCCAAGGAGAACCTTTTTTTAAAATAGTCAAAAACTCTTTTAATCTCTTTTCATCCTCAATATTTGCAACCGCTTCAACCCTTCCATCTGGAAGGTTTCTAACATACCCTCTAAATCCAGCCTCTTTTGCCATCTCTTGGATATGTTTTCTATAATAAACGCCTTGAACTTTTCCGCTTACTAAAAATCTATAAGTTTTCACTATTTCCCCTTAGCTTGATTGATTTTATTGATATATTGATACTCAATTTTAATCTTTTCCTCCGTTACTAAACTTTTAGCAAGCCTATCAATAACACTTCTAAAATCATCAAATAGATAATTTGCCAAACTTCCAGGGATTGGATTTATTTCGTTTAAGTAAATTATACCATCTTTATAGAAAAAATCGCACCTAATTAAAGCATTTTTAAAAGTTTTATTATAAATTCTTTTGAAAGTTTCTTCAAATTTTGGTTTTAATTTTCCATCCTCAACTAACTTAACTTCTTTTCTACTAAAATCCATATACTTCTTCTCAAAATCTAAATACTCTTTTTTATCCACTTTTTCAAGTTTTGAGAAAATCCACTCATTTGCATAACACCCAGCTAAATTATACTCCTCTATCCCTTCAATAAAAGGCTCAACAATTATCAAATCATCAAACTCTCTTGCCACATCAAACGCATACTTTAACTCCTCTTTGTTTTTAGCTATGCTAACTCCAATACTGCTTCCAAGGCGAGCTGGTTTTACAATTACTGGAAAATCAAACTTGGTTTGTGGTTTATTGATAACTTCATATTCAATTACGCTAACTCCAATTTCTTTTGCATACATTTTTGTAAAGAGTTTGTTAAAACTAATCACACAAGCTTCAACATTTGGAGTAATTGCTAAAATCCCATGCCATTCAAGAAGGGCTGGTAGTTTTCCATCTTCTCCATCTCTTCCGTGAATTAAATTAATAGCCACATCAAATTCAACCCTTTTTTTAAAAAGCCCCTGTGTAAAAAAGCCACCTTTTTTTAAGGTTAGTTTTTTAGCCTTTTTGTATTCTCTTTTTGCAAAATAACTACTTTTCATATTCTCTTTATCAATCAGATAAAAATCCCTCTCTTCATCAACAAAGATAAAAGCACTTATATCAAGCCTCTCTTTTATCGTAATTGCACTAACTATACTTATCTCATGCTCAAAGCTTGCTCCTCCAAAAATAACTCCATACTTCATAAAACTCCTTTTGATAAATTTTTTAGCCCCTCTTTTATCATCTCTTCAACGCTTCCGCTAACTTCGCTTAGTGCCCTATTTACCTCATCCTTTTTAAATCCAAGTGCAAGAAGTGCTTTTTTGGCTTTTAATTTATCCACATCTTCACTCTCTTTTGCTTCAAATTCCACTAAAATTCTCTTGGCACTCTTTATCCCAATTCCGGGAACCTTTTTTAGCGTATCAATATCTCCTCTTTTTACAATTTCGCTAAACTCTTCAATGCTAAATGTTGAACAAATTGCAATTGCACTCTTTGGACCAACTCCATTTATTCTCACAAGACTCTCAAAAAATTCTTTTTCTTTTTTATCTAAAAAACCATAAAGAGTATATTCACTCTCTTTTATAACTTCGCTTATATAATAAAGTCCATCTTTTGCATTTGAGAGAGTGTTTAAAGAAACAATAAGCTCATAAATAACCCCATTTACATTAAGATAAATTTTATTTTCCTCTTTTTCAAAGACTTTCCCAATAAGAGCACCAATCAAAGCTATCCTTTTGATAAAATTGCATTATGATAAAGCAAATTATAATAAATTTTTTAGGGATTTTCTCTTCAAGAGTTCTTGGATTTGTAAGGGATTTGTTAAGTGCATCAATTCTTGGAGCTAATATCTATTCTGATATTTTCTTTACAGCCTTTAAGCTTCCAAACCTATTTAGAAGAATTTTTGCAGAAGGTGCTTTTACCCAGAGTTTCTTACCCTCTTTTGCAAAAGAAAAAAACAAACCAAAGTTTGCCTTTAAAGTGTTTGTTTATTTTTTATCAATCATTCTTTTGCTAACCATCTTTATAAATATTTTCTCATACGAAGTTACTTCTTTAATAGCTCCTGGATTTAGCCAAGAAGCAAAAAAAATCGCTTCGGAGTTTGTTGCAATTAACTTTTGGTATTTAGATTTAATCTTTATAGTTACTTTTTTCTCAACTCTTCTTCAATACAAAAACCACTTCCTAACAACTGCCTTTTCAACTCTTTTTTTAAATTTAAGTTTAATCTTAGCTCTTTTAATCTCAAAAGGCGAAGATAAAGAGACAATCGTTTTTTATCTTAGCATTGGAGTGATTGTTGGGGGAATTTTTCAAGTTATTGTCCATTTAATAGCTGCAAAGCAATATAAAATCTTAAAACTTTTATATATTGGTGCTATAAGCAAAAAAAAAGTTTCCCTTAATAATTTTAAAAAACATTTCCTCCCTTCTCTTTTTGGAAATTCAACCGCTCAACTTTCATCATTTATTGATACTTTTTTAGCAAGTTTTTTAACCGTTGGAAGTATAAGCTATCTTTACTATGCAAATAGACTCTTCCAACTTCCCTTTGCCCTTTTTGTAATAGCAACCTCATCTGTCCTTTTTCCAAAAATCACCAAATACCTTCACTCAAACCAAGAGCTAGAAGCAAGAGAAATTTTAAAAAAGAGTTTTTGGTTTTTATTTTACGCGCTCATTTTTGCAACTATTATAGGAGCTATTTTAAGTGAAGATATTGTAAAACTTCTTTTTCAAAGAGGGGCTTTTGAAAAGAGTGATAGTAAAATTACAGCATATGTTTTTGTAATGTATCTTATTGGACTTATTCCTTTTGGACTTAATAAGCTTTTTTCAAGTTACCTTTATGCAACCCACCGTCACTTAAAAGCTGCTAAAATCTCTTTTTTTGCTATTTTGGTAAATATTATTTTTTCAATATTGCTTATTTTTCCTCTAAAAGTTTTAGGAATTGCACTTGCAAGCAGTATTAGTGGGTGGGTTTTGTTTTATTTTACATTAAAAGAGTTTGGATTTAAAGATTTTTTTAGATTTTTTGAAAAGAGATATGTTTTGGGTATGATTTTGGCTGTTTTAATTAGTATAATTATGGCAATTCTCTTTAAAGAGGTTCTAATATTTTTTAAAGGAGCGATATGAAAATTTACGATTCGCATTTAAAAAGAAAAGTAGAGTTTAAACCGATAAAAGATAATGAAGTTAGGATTTACGTGTGTGGTCCTACCGTTTATGATGACGCTCATTTAGGTCATGCAAGAAGTTCAATTAGCTTTGATTTGTTAAGAAGAGTTCTTGAAGAAATTGGATATAAGGTAACTTTTGTAAAGAATTTTACTGATATTGATGATAAAATAATTAATAAAATGAACGAAACAAAAAAAAGCTTAAAAGAGATTACGGAATATTATATCAACTCATATCTAAAAGATATGGAAAAGCTTAATGTAAAAAGAGCAGATATTGAACCAAAAGCAACTGAGAGTCTTGATGCAATGTTTGATTTAATAGAGAGATTACTTAAAAAAGAATATGCTTATAAACTTCCAAATGGAGATATCTATTTTGATGTTAGTAAGGATGAAGAGTACTGTTCTTTATCTCATAAATGTCAAGATGATGAGGTAGTTCATAGAGTTGAGGTTGAGGGTAAGAAAAATCCTGCTGATTTTGCTTTATGGAAAGCTTGCAAGGGGGATGGGGATGTATGTTTTGATTCTCCTTTTGGCAAAGGAAGACCAGGCTGGCATATAGAGTGTTCTGCAATGATTAAAAAGCATATTGCTTATGATGGAGAGTATCAGATTGATATTCACGGGGGTGGAGCAGACCTTTTCTTTCCTCATCACGAAAACGAAGAGGCTCAAAGTCATTGTGCGTATGGGGGGCATCTTGCAAAGTATTGGATGCATAACGGATTTGTACAAATTAACGGAGAAAAAATGAGTAAATCTCTTGGAAATAGCTTTTTTATAAAAGATGCCCTAAAACATTATCCAGGAGAAGTGTTAAGATTTTATCTTATGAGTACTCATTATAGAGCTCCTCTTAATTTTAGTGAAGAGGATTTAATTGCAAGCAAAAAAAGACTTGATAAATTATATCGCCTTAAAAAAAGAGTTTATGGAATTAGTAAAAAACAAAAAGATAAAGAGTTTGAAGGTAGAGTTCTTGAAGCTATGAAAGATGATTTAAACATCTCAAAAGCCTTGGCGGTTGTTGATGAGTTTATTAAAGAAGCAAACGAAGGACTTGATAAAAATTCAAAAGATAAAACTCTCAAACAAAAAATTATAAGTAATATTGAATTTATAGATAGAGTCCTTGGAGTTGGAGGGAGTGATGCTTATGAGTATTTTCAAGCAGGAGTGGATGAAGAGACAAAAAGAAAAATAAAAGAACTTATTAAAAAAAGAAGTGAAGCTAAAAAAGAGAAAAACTTTGAACTTGCAGATAAAATCAGAGATGAGTTAAAAGAGATGGGGATTTTAATTCAAGATACTCCAACCTCAACTTTATGGGAAAAGGTTTAAAATGAGTTTTTTTGAGAGTATTAAGCCACTAATTTACAAAATTGACCCAGAGATAGCTCATAACTTGGTAGAGCTTGCCTTAAAAACCGCAAGAAGATGCCCTCTTTTTTTTAATCCTTTAATTGAGAAAAATTTTATTGACGAGCCTATTTTAAACCAGAAGATATGGGGGCTTGAATTTAAAAACCCAATAGGAGTTGCTGCTGGGTTTGATAAAAATGCAACAATGATACCGGCTTGGCCAGCCCTTGGATTTGGATGGGGAGAAGTTGGAGCAATTACTCCAAAACCACAAGAAGGAAATAAAAAACCAAGAGCTTGGAGGCATATTGAATATGAGGCAGTCCAAAACGCTTATGGGTTTAATAATGAGGGGGTTGAAGTAATTAAAAAAAGACTTCAAAAAATCTACCCTTTTATATTGCCAATTGGTGCAAACATTGGCAAAAACAAAACTACCCCAGAAGAGAAGGCAATTGAGGATTATAAAATTTTGGTTAGTGAATTAAAAGATGTGGTTGACTTTTTTGTAGTAAACATTTCTTCCCCTAATACCCCGGGGCTTAGGGATTTATTGAATGAAGAGTTTATAAGTGAGCTTTTTAAAGAGTTAAAAAACTTAACTTCTAAACCTATCTTAATTAAATTCTCACCCGATATGGAAGATAAAATGATAATTAATCTTGCAAATTTAAGTGTGGAAAATAGAGCTGATGGGATAATTGTAACAAACACAACTACAAATTATGATTTAGTAAATTCTCCTATTAAAAGAGGAGGAATTTCTGGAAAACCTCTTCAAAAAAGAAGTTTTGAGGTCCTAAGAATTGTAGCTAGTGAAGTATTTGGAAAAACTACGATTATAAGCGTTGGGGGGATTGATAGCAGTGAAGAGGCGTATAAAAGAATAAGAATGGGAGCAAGCCTTTTACAGCTTTATACCGCAATAATCTACAAAGGTCCTGGAATTGTTAGGGAGATAAACAGAGGTCTTATTGAGCTTTTAAAAAGAGATGGGTTTAATCATATAAGTGAAGCGATTGGGGTTGATGTGCCAAAGAAATTAACTAAAAAGGATAGCGATGCTTCATAAATTTTATAAAGAGACTTTAAAAAACAGACTTGAAGTAGTAGCAGTTCCTATGAATAGAGGAAGCAGGGTTATTACAACCAATATCTTTTATAAAGTTGGAAGCAGAAATGAGATTTTGGGGAAAACCGGAATTGCTCACATGCTTGAACATATGAATTTTAAATCTACCAAAAATTTAAAAGAGGGGGAGTTTGATAAAATTGTAAAGTCCCTTGGAGGGGTTGATAACGCTTCAACTGGATTTGATTATACCCACTATTTTATAAAGACTTCAAGCGAATATATGGATAAGACATTTTGGCTTTTTAGTGAGACTATGGCAAATTTAAAGCTTGATAAAGAGGAGTTTGAGAGGGAGAGAAAAGTTGTTTATGAAGAGAGACTGTGGAGGGTTGATAATAACCCTATGGGGTATTTGTATTTTAGACTATTTAATAATACATTTATCTATCATCCTTACCACTGGACTCCTATTGGATTTAGAGATGATATTTTAAATTGGAAGATAGATGATATAAAGGAATTTTATAACACTTACTATCAGCCTAAGAACGCTATTTTGCTAGTAGCTGGGGATATTGAGGTTGAGGAGGTGTTTAGGGAGGCTAAGAGGTATTTTGAAGGGATTGAGAATAAAAAAGAGATTCCAAAACTTCATCAAAAAGAGCCTAAGCTTGATGGAGATAAGAGGATTTACATTAAAAAAGAGACAAATGTTGATATGATAGCACTTGCTTTTCATACCAAAGAATTTAATGATTCGTCTTTGTTTGCTTTAAATGCTTATGGGGAAATTTTAAGCTCTGGTCAAAGTTCTTTGTTAAAAGAAAAGTTTGTAAATAAAAAAAGATTTTTTAGTGAAATTTTTGCTTTTCATATGGATTTAAGAGATAAGGGAGTTTTTATTGTAATTGGAATTTTAAATAAAGGAGTTAACAAAGAAAAAGCTATAAAAGAAGTTAGAAAAACTCTCTTAGAAACAAAAATTACAAAAAAAATGCTTACAAAAGTTAAAAATCAAACAAAATTTGATTTTATTTCTTCTCTTGAAAGTAGCAGTAGTGTTAGTAATTTATATGGAGAATTCTTAGCAAAAGGAGATATTAAGCCTTTGCTTGAATATGAAAAGAAAATAAACTCTCTAACTCCACAAGATATAGAAGAAGTTAAAGAGTTTTTTACAAAAGGGGTTGAGGTTATTTTGCATAGTTAATTGGGTCTTTTATTTTGGCTTTTTCAAATCCTTTTAGCCTTAACCTACAACTATCACAAACCCCGCACGCTTTTTCTTCGTTTTGATAACAGCTCCAAGTAAGATGTAAAGGGACATTATATTTAATCGCTTCTTTTACGATATCCTCTTTTTTAAGGTGAATGAGTGGGGTTTTAATCTTAATTTTAGTTTCAGGTTTTGTGCCAGCATTAATAGCATCTTGCATATGCTTTATAAACTCTTGCGTGCAGTCTGGATATCCGCTGCTATCTTCTTCAACAACCCCTATAAATATAGCCTCTGCTCCCTCTTTCTCGGCAATGGCTGTGGCAATTGATAAAAAAATCCCGTTTCTAAACGGCACATAGGTTATCGGAATTCCAGGCTTTATCCCATCAGTTGGCACTTTTAGATTTGTATCTACAAGAGCTGAGGCACCTATTTGTTTAAAAAAAGGCAAATTAATTATATATCTTTGTTTAAGATTTAAAAAATCGCATATATCGTTAAATGCCTTTAACTCTCTTTTTTCAGTCCTTTGGTTATAGTTAAAATGAAGGGGAATTATTTTATATCCTTGATGCTTTGCAATAAATGCTGCCGTTGTACTATCCATCCCTCCACTTAAAATTACTACCGCTTTCATTCTGCTCCTTTTTTTGATAAACTCCCCATAGATAATTAATGGATTTTGGTTTTTAAACGGAGATAGCCTATTAATATTGGGTTTTACATTTCCTATGCCAAAGGTTGTCGCCCCAACCTTTTATTTATTATATAATAATTACAAAAGATTTCCAAGGGAGACAAACTCCCAAAAATCTTTTATCGCCTTATGTCCCTATGCTTAAAGGCAAGGGCTTTATGGCGTTTTTTTTGTAAATTGATATAATTTTATTAAAAAAGGAAGTTTATGATAGAGTTTGAGAATAGAAGTGAATTTGAGTTTAATGTTGGAGTATTAGAAGAGATTTACAACTACCTAACAGATAAGGATGTAGAGCTTATTTTGACTGATAATAAAGAAATTCAAAAACTTAATAAAACATACCGCCAAAAAGATATGCCAACTGATGTTTTAAGTTTTCCAATTAATGATAATTTTCATCTTGGAAGTATTGTAATTTCAGTAGATAAAGCAAAAGAAGTTTCTGATAAGCTTGGGCATTCGGTTGAAGATGAGATTAAGCTTTTGTTCATTCATGGGCTTTTGCATCTTCTTGGATATGACCACGAGGTTGATAACGGGGAGATGAGGGAAAAAGAGACTGAGATTATTAAAAAATTTAATTTGCCAGATAGTCTTATTATAAGAAACTCTTAAAGAGTAAAATCCTCTCCTAAATAGCTTTTTTTTACCTCTTCATTTTTTACTATCTCCTCTGGGGTGCCATGAGCTAGTATGCTCCCATTTCTTAAAACATACGCCCTGCTACAAATTGAGAGAGTCTCTCTTACATTATGGTCGGTAATCACAATTCCTATTCCTTCTTTTATCAAAAACTTAACCAAATTTTTAATATCATTAACATTTACAGGGTCAACCCCGGCAAATGGCTCATCTAAAAACAGAAATTTTGGTTTTGGTACAAGGGCTCTTGCAATCTCAACTCTTCTTCTCTCCCCTCCACTTAAATCTTTTCCTTTTCTACTTCTTATAGTTTCAATATTAAACTTTTCAAGTAAATCTTCAACAATATCTCTTGGGTCTTTATAATACTCTTGGGCTACTATCATCAAATTATCTTCTACACTTAAATCTCTAAAAATTGAATTTTCTTGGGGTAAGTAACCAATCCCTTTTCTTGCTCTTTTATGAAGTGGCAAAGAAGTAATCCTTTGAGTATCAAGATATACATCTCCATCATCTGGTCTTAAAAGTCCGCAAATTAAATAAAAAGTCGTTGTTTTTCCAGCCCCGTTTGGACCAAGGAGCCCTACAACTTCTCCAAGATTTACATTTAAAGAAACTCCCTTAATAATAAGCTCTTTTCCAAAATACTTTTTTAAATTAACAGCACTCAGTTTTGACATTCAAAAATCCTTTTTTTTCCATCGGTTTTTATATTAACCTTTAAAAAATCAACCCCAAAACCTCTTAAAATCTCTTCAAGTCCCTCACCCCACTCTATAAAATGATATCCATCTTTAAAAAGTTCTTCAAGCATCCCAAGGGCTAAAAACTCATTTACATCTTTGTTGTATAAATCGTAATGATAGATTTTATTAGCATAAACATTTTGAATAGCAAAAGTTGGAGAAGTTACCTCATCACTTATTCCCAGATATTTTACAAACTCCTTAACAAGAGTAGTTTTCCCACTTCCTAAATTTCCGCTTAAAATAATTATTTTTTTTTTGCTTCTTAAAATCTCTTCAATTACTCTTTTTAAATCATCAATACTCTTAACCTCAATCACATATAATCCTTAATCAAAGCACTTCCAATCCTTATCATATTAGACCCCTCTTCAATAGCTATCTCAAAATCTCCACTCATTCCCATAGAACATATTTTTGCCCCATAAGGTTTTAATGCTTCATAAATTTTATAGGTTTTCCTAAAAGATTCTCTTATAGCTTTTTCATCATCACTATGGGCTCCTATTGTCATAACCCCTTTTAAGTCAATATTTTTTAGATTTTCTTTAATTTTTAGGTAAGTATCTACCGCTTCTTCTGGTGGCATTCCGTGTTTTGTAGGTTCGTTTGAAGAGTTTATTTCAATAAGGCATTTTATTGGTTTTTTGGCTCTTTTGTTAATAGCTTCTGCAAGCTCGTATGAATTTATTGATTGAATCATAAATGGATTTAGCTTTAAGAGTTTATTGATTTTGTTTTTTTGAAGATTTCCTATAAAGTGCCATTCAATTGGCAAATCACTTAAAGCTATTACTTTTTTCTCCATATCTTGGACTCTATTCTCTCCAAAAGCTCTTTGCCCATCGTCAAAAAGCCTCTTTAACACCTCAACATCATCAGTGTATTTAGTAACGGCTACAATTTGCACTATTAAATGTTCACTTCTTTTAAGCCTTGCTCTCTCTACTCTCTGAATTAACTCATCAAGATTCATTTTATCCTCCTAAAATTCTTTGCAGATCGTTATAAAATCCAATTATCATAAGTCCTATTAAAAAGACCCATCCAGCAATTGTCAGCTTTATCATCACCCCTTCGCTAAGTTCTCTTTTAAACATAGCTTCATACAGATTAAAAACAATATGTCCCCCATCAAGTGCTGGAATTGGCAAAAGATTTAAAATCCCAAGATTTACTGATAAAAGTGCTGTTAACATCAAAAGTGGCACTATTCCATAATGGGCAACCTTTGCGGTAACATCAACTATTCCAACTGGACCGCTTAGAGTATTAAGTCCAACGGT
>JAMOSZ010000038.1 GCA_027062625.1 Nautiliaceae bacterium | reverse complement strand
GTATCATCTTGACCTTTCATCTGCACATATCCCCCAAGAGGAATAGCACTAATACACCACTTTGTCTCTTTAAACTCTTTACAAACAAGCTTTTTACCAAAACCAATACTAAATACTTCAACCCTAACCCCAACAAGCTTTGCCATTAAAAAGTGCCCAAGTTCGTGAAAAAAGATTAAAAACGAAAGGATTATAATAGCACTAATCATTATGAGCCTTAATGTAAGCTTTTACATAATCAAGTCCGCTATAAAGGGTTAAGACAACAGCAATCCATAAAAGACAGTTTCCACATACCCAATCCATTATCAAAAATCCAATAGCAATCATTTGAATAACCGTTTTAACTTTTCCAGCCATACTCGCTTTTACACTAAGCCCTTCACTTGCCATAGCAACTCTAAGCCCGGTTATAAAAAATTCTCTTACTAAAATCAAATAAACAGCCCAAGGGTTGGCTCTGTGAAGATACAAAAGCCCAAGAAACGCTCCAAGCGTTAGCATCTTATCAGCCAACGGGTCAAGGATTTCTCCAAGTTTGCTTGATGCTTCAAAGTTTCTTGCGATAAATCCATCAAAAAAATCGGTAATAGAAGCTATTACAAAAATAAGTGCCGCAAAATAATCAAGCCAGCTTTCACTAAGACTAAATAAGTCTCTCTCTACCAAAAAAAGATACATTAAAAAAGCAAGCACTATTCTAATAAATGCTAAAATGTTTGGAATATTTTTTAATCTCTTCTTCCAAATTTCGTACCTATGAAACTTTAATTCATATATCAATATTAATCCTTAGTGCATCCAAAAGTTGTTCCACCATCAACTATAAAAGTTTGACCTGTAATCCAACTTGCTTCATCGGTGCATAAAAAGTAACAAATCCCAGCAATGTCTTCTGGCATCCCCATTCTATTAAGTGGGCTTCTTTTCTCAACCTCAGCCTTAACTTCTTCATAATTTGGAAATGCTTTTAGTGCATCCGTATCAATAGGTCCTCCACTTACCGCATTTACCCTAATTCCTTTACTTCCAAGCTCGCACGCTGCATACTTTACCGCCGTCTCAACAGCTGCTTTACTCAATCCATGACCTGTATAATTTGGAGTATATACCAAATTCCCAGTAGAACTTAAAGAGATAATACTCCCTCCTCCAATCTTTTCCATTCTTTTTGCAGCTTCCTGAGCTCCTACTATAAAAGCGCTTACCGTTGCGGTGAAGATATTACAAAGCCCTTTTGGCTTTAATCTCATAAAAGGACCAAATCCTCCAACAACCGCACGCCCTGAAATAATTGCGTTTGAGATAAAAAAATCAACCCTCTTAAAATCCTCATCAATCTCTTTAAATAAATCTTTATAAGTTTCCGGTTTTAAAATATCAAGGTGATAAGCTTTTGCTTTTATACCATACTCTTCTTCCCACTCTTTTGCAAGTTTTTCTGCTAACTCTTTGTTTGAGTTATAAGTAAAAGCTATATTTACTCCTTCTTTTGCAAATTTTGTAGCTATTGCTTTTCCTATACCTCTTGTAGCTCCGCTTATTACTAATGTTTTCATAACTCTCCTTACAAATATTTTTTTAAAACTTTTTTAATCTTTTCTTGGCTCTCTTTACTTGGAGGAGTTAAAGGTAGGCGGTATTCAAGTGATGGGATAAGCCCAGCTTCATACATTGCAAACTTAATAGGTATTGGATTACTTTCAATAAATAAGACTTTGTTTAAGTCATAAAGTTCTTCGTTTATCTCTCTTGAAGTTAAGAAATCCCCCTTTAAAGCTGCATTAACTAATTTTGCAATCTTTTTTGGTAAAAGATTTGCACTTACTGAAATTGTTCCTTTTCCTCCGCTTGCAATAATTGGATAGTTTATTGCATCATCCCCGCTTATTACGCTAATCCCGCTTTTTGCACATAAGGCTACAACATTCTCAACCTTGCCGCTTGCCTCTTTTATTGCTACAATATTTTCAATCTCATTAAAAAGTTTTATAGTTGTTTCTACTTCAATTACGCTACAAGTCCTACCAGGTACATTATATAAAACTACTGGAATTTCAATAGAGTTTGCAAGGGCTTTATAGTGTTCGTATATACCTTTTTGAGTTGGTTTATTGTAATATGGAGCAACTGAGAGAATTGCGTCAGCTCCTTTTTCTTCTGCAAATTTTGCTAAGTCTATTGCTTCATAAGTTGAGTTACTTCCAGCTCCGGCTAAGACTCTGGTATTACTTCCTTTACAAACCTCAACGGCAATTTCTATACACCTTTTATGCTCATCATGAGTTAGAGTTGCACTCTCACCTGTTGTTCCAACTGGCACAATCCAATCAATATTATTTTCAATTTGTCTTTTTATAAGCCTTTCATAAGTCTCTTCGTCAACTTTGCCATCTTTAAATGGCGTAATAAGTGCGGTCATTGCACCTTGCATTCTTTATCCTTTTTTGTGAAAGTATATCAAATTTATTCATATCTCAAAGTCTCTAAAACATCAGTTTTACTTGCTTTTATAGCCGGATATAAAGAAGATAAAACCACAATAATAAACGCTCCAAAAATTATCATCCAAAAATCAACAAAGCTTAAATCAACCGGTAATTTACTAACTCCATAAACATCTGCTGGAAGTTTTATAAAATCAAAAGTCTTTAACGCCCAAATTCCAATTCCTCCTAAAATTGCTCCACTCAAAATCCCAGCAACTCCAATAATCAATCCAAGTCTTAGAAAAATTGATTTAATCTCTTTTTTAGTAGCTCCAAGACTTAGCATTAAAGCTATCTCTTTTCTTTTACTCATAATCATCATCAAAAGCGAGCTTATAATATTTAAAGAAGCGACTATTACTATAAGCATTAATACCAAAAACAAAGCCCTCTTTTCCATTTTAAGTGCGGCAAAAAAGTTTCCGTTTTGTTGCCACCATCCAACAATTCCAAGCCCTGATGGAAGGATTTTTTTTATCTTTTTTATATCTTCAAAAGGATTTGGGGTCCATATATGCACACCTGTATAGTAATTTTGATGAAGAATTCTTTTTAGTCCCTTTATATTCATATAAGCAATTCCCTTATCATACGCAATAAGTCCGCTGTTAAAAAATCCAACAACTTTTACCTTTTTTAAAATTGGGCTTACTCCAAAGCCTATTGGGGTGAATTTTGAAAAAATCATAATAACCTTCTCACCCCTCCTAATCCCAACATCCTCCCCAAGCCTCTTGCCAACCACTACATCAAAAAGCCCTATTTTATCAAGCCCTTTGATTGCATCTTTAAAAACATAGTTTATTTTAGCCTCTTTATCAAAAAAAACTCCATAAAGCAATACTCCATTTAGCCCATTTTTTTGAATAATTGCACTAGTTTGAATATAAGGAGAATATTTAAAATTTGGAAAAAACTTCTTTAACAATTTAATTGTTTCATCATCAACTTTGGCTAAGGAAGAATAAATGGTTATTGGATAATTCATAACTTTTAGTTTCTTCTCAAACTCTTTATCCATTCCATTCATTATTCCCATAGCAATTATTAAAGTAGCAACTCCAACCATTATGCCAAGAAAGGCTAAAATAAAGCTTACATAAATAAATGGATGCTTTTTATCAAATCTAAGATATCTTTTTATTATAAAGTTTACAAATTTTTTATTCATTGACTAAAACTTTGGACTTTTCCCGCAACAATCTTTATATTTTTTACCACTTCCGCAAGGACATGGCTCATTTCTTTTTGCTTTTTTTTGTTTTGCTTCAAATTCAGCTTGAAGTCTTTTTGTTTGAGCTTCCAGATTCTCAAAAATTTCATCCACACTTCTGTTTTCCATCTCTTGTGGGATTTTGATATTATTTAAAATATCTTCAACTTTTTTACCTTCAATTGCTTTTAAAAACTCCTCAACATCTGGATCAATTTGAGGTTGGAGCTCAATTTGTAAGTTTTGGATAATTTTCATACTCTCAATTTTTATTCTATCAATCAGCTCTTCAAATAAAGTAAATGCTTCTTTTTTATACTCAACTAATGGGTCTTTTTGATTATACCCTCTAAGTCCTATTCCTGTTTTTAAAATATCCATCATATAAAGATGGTCCCTCCAAGCCTCATCCAAAACTCCAAGCATAACTTGTCTTAAAATTCTGTTTTTTTCACTCTTATCAACTTCTTTAAATTTATTTTCTAAATTTTCTTTTAATTTCTTAACCAAATACTCTTTTAAGTTCTCTTTTTCTAACTCTTCTTTACTAAAATCAAGCCCTGTATACTCTTTAAGAAGAGCTTTTAATTTTTCTTTGTCAATTTCTTGTATATCTAAGCTCATATTTAAAAGATACTCTACAAATTCTTCTAATATTTCATCAACTTTGCTCTCAATATCAAATTTTGGATCTAAGAGCTGATCGCGGAATTTATAAATTACTTTTCTCTGTTCATTTGCGACATCATCATATTTTAAGATGTGTTTTCTTGCTTCAAAATGCATAGTTTCAACTTTTTTTTGTGCATTTTCAATTGCGCGCGTTACAATTTTAGAGTCAATATGTTCCCCTCTCTCAATCCCAAGTCTATCCATAATATTTTTAATTCTATCACTTCCAAAAATTCTTAATAAATCATCTTCAAGAGAGAGATAAAATTGACTAACCCCTGGGTCTCCTTGGCGACCTGAGCGCCCTCTTAGCTGGTTATCTATTCTTCTACTCTCATGTCTTTCTGTCCCTATTATATAAAGCCCTCCAAGTTCTCTTACTTCATCATCAATTTTAATATCAACCCCTCTTCCAGCCATATTCGTAGCAACAGTTACAGCTCCTTTTTGTCCAGCTCTTGCAATAATTTCTGCTTCTTTTTCGTGATGCTTTGCGTTTAAGACATTATGAGGAATATTTGCTTTTTTTAAAAGTTTACTTAAATATTCACTCTTACTAACGCTTGTAGTTCCAATTAATACCGGTTGACCTTTTTTGTAAAGTTCCTTAACCTTTTTAACAACCGCTTCAAATTTTTCCTCTTCTGTTTTGTAAACTAAGTCATTTAAATCTTTTCTTGCAATTGGTTTATTAGTTGGAATTGAGATAACTTCAAGCCCATAAATTTCTAGAAATTCAGTTGCTTCGGTTTGAGCTGTCCCCGTCATCCCAGCAAGTTTTTCATAAAGTCTAAAATAGTTCTGATAAGTAGTTTCTGCAAAAGTTTGAGACTCTTCTTGAATCTCTACCCCCTCTTTTGCTTCTAAGGCTTGATGAAGCCCTTCGCTAAATCTTCTCCCCTCACTTATCCTTCCTGTAAATTCATCAATAATTAATACTTCCCCTTTTCTTACAATATAATCTTTTCCCTCTTTAAAAAGATAATTAGCTTTTAGAGCTTGGTCAAGATGGTGAGCTAAAATTGCGTTTTCTGGGGTGTAAAGATTCTCAACTCCAAATAACTCTTCTGCTTTTTTTATTCCTTCTTCTGTTAATAGCACAACTCTATCTTTTTCATCAATAGTAAAATGCTTACCAGCTTCAAGCGCTTTTGCTACTTTATCAGCTTTTATATAATCTTCAACTCTTTTATTTGCTGGTCCTGAGATAATTAAGGGCGTTCTTGCTTCATCAATTAATATACTATCAACCTCATCAATAATTGCGAAATAGTGACCTCTTTGGACTTTATCATCTATATCAAATACCATATTGTCTCTTAAATAATCAAATCCAAACTCTGAATTTGTTCCATATGTTATATCTGCTTCATATGCCTTTTTTTTCTCTCTCTCATCCATTCCACTTACAACTACTCCTGTTGACAATCCAAAGAATTTATAAAGCTCTCCCATTTGAGTAGCATCTCTTTTTGCAAGATAATCATTAACAGTTACAACATGCACTCCTTTGCCTAAAATTGCATTTAAAACAACTGGCAAAGTCGCTACGAGAGTTTTCCCCTCTCCTGTCTTCATCTCAGCAATTTTTCCATCATGAAGCACCATTCCACCTACAAGTTGTACATCATAATGCCTCATTCCTAAAACTCTTTTACTTGCTTCTCTTACCATTGCAAATACATTAAATAAATATTTATTTAAAGTCTCTTGCTCATTAGCTCCTTCCTTAATCTCTTTTAAGATATTTTCTTTTATTTTGTTAAACTCTTCTTTTAATTCTTTATCACTTAATTTCTCATATTTTGGTTCAAGCTCGTTAATTTTTTTTACTTTTGCAAAATATTTTTTAAGCTCTCTATCATTTTTTGTTCCAAAAATCTTTTTAAATACACTCTTTACCACTGCTAAGCCTTTAAAACTTTTTTGTTATAATAGCATAAACTCTTAAAAGGATTATTAATGAAGCTTTTATTTTTATTATTAACCACCCTAGCTTTTGCTATTGAAATTCCAAAAACTTTTTGTGCATCTTTTAAAGAAACAATAACTTCTAAAAACTCTCAGCTTCATTACAAAGGAAAAGTTGTTTATAAAGATAAAGAGATGGTTTGGAAGTATTTAAAGCCTGAGAAAAAGATTATTTGGATAAAAGATAGAGTTTATATTTATGAACCTGATTTAATGCAAGTTACAATCAAAAAAAAGGATAAACTCAATCTAAATACTATTTTAAAAAACGCAAAAAAAGTTGGTAAAAATTTATATAAAACAAAAGTAAACTCAACTACAATCTACTTTGTATACGATAAAACCTTAAAAAAACTTTACTATACCGATGAGGTTGGAAACGATATAGCAATTGATTTTAAAAAGGATAAGTGCGATTTCTCTTTACTTAAAGTAAAATATCCAAAAGATGTTGACATTATTTATCAAAGATAGATTTTTGAAGTTAGCAGTAAGCATTTAAAGTTTGAAAGATTAATTTTTTAGATGGTGCGGCGGGGGGGACTCGAACCCCCACGGGCTTACGCCCACAAGACCCTCAATCTTGCGCGTCTACCAGTTCCGCCACCGCCGCAAGCAGTAGAATTATACAAAATTTTTAATCTTTAATCAACTCTTTTAGATACTCTTTTGCTTTTTCTTTGCTAACTCCTATAATTCTTGCAATCTCTTTTATCTTTTCGTCTTCATCTAACTCTTTGATTTTAGAAATTTCATTCTCTTTTGTTACTAAAAAATGTTGGTTTGCAACCGCTACAAGTTGAGGATGATGGGAAATGGCAAATATTTGATACTTTTTGCTAAGTATTTTTAATACCTCTGCTACGCTTTTTAACTCATCTCCACTTAAATTTGCATCAATTTCATCTAAAAATAGACTTCTTTTATCTCCATTTTCTATCCAAGAAGCTAAAAAAGCCATTTTTAATCTATTCATCTCACCTGTTGATAAGTTTTTTAAATCGGTATTATTTAAATTAAACTTAACTTCATCAACTCCATCTTCACTTAACTCTTTTTTTGACAAAGTAATTTTAGCTTCGTTTAAGTGGAGTTTTTTTAAAAAGTAATTCATCTTAGCATTTAAAGTTTTTAAGGCTTCTTTTCTTTTTTGAGAGATATTTTTTGCTTTTTTTAGCAATTCTATCTCTTTTTTTTGAATTTCTTTTTTTAAATTTTCTTTGGTAAAACTTAAATTTTCAAGTTCCCTTAACTCTTCTTCTTTTTTTTTGAAGTATCTTATTGCTTCTTTTATACTTCCAAATCTCTTAATTAAACTATCAAGCTCGCTTAATCTATTTAACACTTCTTCAATATCAATTTCTTTTAACTCTTCTATTTTGCTTTTTTCTTCTTCTATTATTACTCTAAGCTCATTCATAGCGTTTGAGAAAAAATCTTCATTTTTATTAACTTCTCTTAAAAACTGATATACAGCCCCCTCAAACTCAAAAATTTCTTCTGCTTTTAATGCACTTTGGGTAATTTTTTCTATTTTTGAGATTTTTTTCTTTATCTCTAAAAGTTCCTCAAACTCTCCCTCTTTTGGACTTAGTTTGTAAAATCTATCAAGCTCAAATTTTATAAATTCAATTCTTTCTTTGGCTATCTTTTCTCTCTTTTTAATCTCTTTTAATCTGTTTTTTAATTGCTTTAACTCAAAAAACTCTTTTTTAAACTCTTTAATTTCACTTTTGCCAATTAAATCTAAAACCCTTAAAATCTCTTTGCTTGTAATCTCATCTTTTACTCCAAGGTAGCTAATAATATCTTTACTTATCTCTTTTACTATTTTTTTGCTTACTGCTTGATTATTTATAAAAAATCTTACTTTATTTTTTTTAACCCTTTTGAAAATAAGCTCATCTCCAACTATTCCAATATTCTCTAAATTAATTTTTCTATTTACAATAGCTTCTAAAACTTCTCCCTCACTCTCAAATACTCCAAAAATACTAAGTATCCCTTTTATTAAAACACTCTTTCCAGCACCACTTGGACCTGTGAATAAAATCAATGAATCTTTAAAATTAAGCTCAACTTCTTTAAATGATAAAAGATTTTTAATATAAACTCTCTCAATCACTTAGCCTCTCCCCATTTTAATTTCTCTCTTAATACTTCAAAGTAGTTTCTCTCTAATCTATGAATGAGTTTTGTTGGTTTTTTTGCTTTTTTTACTAAAATTGGACTTTTTATATTATAAATCTCTTGTCCATCAATAATAAGCTTTGCAAAATCTTTTGTCTCTATTTTTAACTCAAAATTGCTTGGCAAAATGAGTGGTCTTTGGGTTAGAGAGTGTGGGCAAATTGGAGTTAAAATAAACCCCTCCGTTAAAGGATATACAACTGGTCCTCCCGCACTCAGATTATAAGCAGTTGAGCCAGTTGGAGTTGAGATAATAAGCCCATCACCTCTGTATGTATTTAAAAAACTCTCATTTGTATCAACTTTAATACTTATCATTGAAGCTATTATCTCTTTTGAAATTACGATATCATTAAAAGCGTAAAGTTTTTTTTGATTATGCTCTATCTCCATTACCATTCTTTCATCAATCCTATATTCTCCTTTTAAAAATTTATCTAAAAATTCTTCAATATTTTCTGGATTAATATCGGTTAGAAATCCTAAATTCCCAGCATTAATTCCTAAAATTGGTTTATCATATTGATATGCTCTTCTAGCAAGAGATATAAGAGTTCCATCACCTCCAAGCGCTACTAAAAAATCAGCTTCTTTGCACATCTCTTCAAACTCAATTCCCAAAAGCCCAATTGCTTTTGCCGATACGCTATCAATTAATACTTCAATCCCTTTTCTCTCAAAAATTGATTTTATTTTTAAAAAAGTATCTTTTAAAGAGAGAGTATTTTTGGGTTTTAATACAAATCCTGCTTTCAACTCAATCCTTTTTTATAATAATTATATCAAGTTTATTATTTTGATATAATTGCGTCAAAAAAGGAATTTAATGAGAACTCATTATTGTGCCGAGTTAAATGAGATGAATGTTGGAGATGAAGTTGAGTTGGTTGGGTGGGTAAATTCCCACAGAGACCATGGAGGAGTTATCTTTATTGACCTTAGGGATAGAAGTGGAATCGTGCAAATAGTAGCTGATCCAGCTGATAGCAAAAAAGCCCATAAAGTAGCTGAGAGAGTAAAAGATGAATATGTTATTAAAGTAAAAGGAAAAGTTAGACTAAGAGGCGAAGGGCTTGAAAATCCAAAACTAAAAACAGGCAAAATTGAAGTTGTAGCAGATGAAATAGAAATTGAAAATACAAGTGAAACTCTACCTTTTCAAATCGGAGATAAATCAGTAAACGAAGAGTTAAGACTTAAATATAGATATCTTGATTTAAGAGACCCAAATTCTCTTGAAACGTTTATTTTAAGGAGCAAAGTTACAAAAGCTATAAGAGATTATTTTGAAAAAAATGGTTTTATTGACGTTGAGACTCCAATTCTTACAAAATCAACCCCAGAGGGAGCAAGAGATTATTTAGTACCAAGTAGAATTTATCCGGGAGAATTTTATGCACTTCCTCAATCACCTCAGCTTTTCAAACAAATTTTAATGGTTGCTGGTTTTGATAGGTATTATCAAATTGCAAAGTGTTTTAGAGATGAAGATTTAAGAGCTGATAGGCAACCAGAGTTTACCCAAGTTGATGTTGAGATGAGCTTTGTTGAAGAAGATGATGTAATTGAGATGATTGAAGGAATGGTAAAAGAGGCTTTTGAAGTTGCTGGAATTAAAGTAAATCTTCCAATTAAAAGAATAAGTTATAATGAAGCTATGGAGAAATATGGGACTGATAAGCCTGATTTAAGATATGATTTAGAGATGGTAGATGTTATTGATGAATTTGTTGATTCAAGCAATGAGATTTTTTCTGAAATTGCAAAAGACAAAAAAAACAACCGCTTCAAAGCTCTAAAAGTTCCCGGAGGGGATAAGTTTTACTCAAGAAAAAAATTAAAAGAACTTGAAAACTTTGTGAAAAAATTCGGAGCAAAAGGGCTTGCTTACATTCAGCTAAAAGAAGACGGATTAAAAGGTCCTATTTTAAAATTTATGAGTGAAGAGTCTTTAAAAAGAATGATTGATAAACTAAAACCTGAAGTTGGTGATATTATTTTCTTTGGTGCTGGAGATAAAAAAACGGTATTAGATTATATGGGAAGACTTAGAGCTAAAATTGCAAAAGATATGGAACTTTTTGATGAAAATAAATATAATTTCATATGGGTTGTAGATTTTCCTATGTTTGAGAAAGACGACCAAGGCAACCCAACTCCTCTACACCATCCATTTACAATGCCTGATATGGAAACGTGGGACGAGGAGAACTTTGAAGAAATTCAGTCAATTGCTTATGACTTAGTATGTAACGGATATGAAATCGGGGGAGGAAGTATAAGGATACATAAAGAGGAAATTCAGGAAAAAGTATTTAAGCTTCTTGGAATTGACGAAATGGAAGCAAGAGAAAAATTTGGATTTTTACTTGATGCACTTAAATTTGGCGCACCTCCTCATGGTGGATTTGCGCTTGGACTTGATAGAGTTATTATGCTTATGAGAAAGACTGATAACATTCGTGATGTTATAGCGTTTCCTAAAACTCAAAAGGCTCAATGTCTCTTAACTGGCGCACCTGGAGAAGTGGATAAATCTCAGCTAAAAGAACTTCATATAAGAGTAAAAAAACCAAAAGCTGAGAATGAATAAAATAGAATATAAACAGAGTCTAAACGAATTAAAAAGCGGTGACGTTTTTAAAATTGTAGGATTTGATGAAAGTTGCAGAAATTTCAAACAAAGATTAACTGACCTTGGAATTCACAAAGGTCAGTTAGGTCAGATTATCAATAAATCTTTTTTTGGTCCCATTGAAGTGGATATAGATGGAAGAAAACTTGCCATTGGAAGAGGAATGGCAAAAAAGATAAAAGTTAGAAAATTTGAATGTCCAATTTTATAAAAATAAGGAGATACAATGAAGAAAAAACTATTTTTAATCATAGGAGCACCTGGTAGTGGAAAAACAACAGATGCTGAGCTTATTGCAAAAAGAAATCCAGATTTTATTGTGCATTATTCTACTGGGGATTTGTTAAGAGCTGAGGTTGCAAGTGGAAGTGAACTTGGGAGAGAGATAAAGAGTTATATTGATAATGGTAAGCTTGTACCACTTAAAATTGTAATTGATACTATTAAAAGTGCAATTGAAAAAGCTAATAAGCCAATTGTCTTAATTGATGGATTTCCAAGAAGTGTTGAACAGATGAGAGCACTTGATGAGATGTTAAAAGAGAATAAGAGTATTGATTTAGTAGCGGTTATTGAAGTTGTAGTGAGCGAAGAAGTTGCAAGAGATAGAGTTTTGGGGCGTGCAAGAGGGGCTGATGATAATGTTGAGGTATTTAATAACAGAATGAAAATTTATCTTGAACCTTTAAAAGAGATTGAAGAATTTTATGAAGAAAAAGGTAAGCTTATTAAGATAAATGGGGAAAGAAGTATTGAAGAGATTGTAGACGAAATGGAGAAAATAATCAAAGAAAAAGCTAATATCTAATGCTTTATTATGGACTTATTTTAGTTGGAATTGTATTGGTTATAATGGCTATTTATAATTTTTTTTCAGTTTCAAAAATTGATAAAACTATGGATAATTATCTTTTCTTGATAACTTCAAGCAAGGGATATTTCATAGGAGCTACTCTTTTTTCTCTTGCTACTTTGGCAGTTATTGCTTATCAAGTTGTAGGATATGTTTTTGATATAAGAGTATTTGCTATTGTTTTTTTCTTTGGGGCTTTGTTTTTATTATCTTTGTCTCATTTAGTTTTTTATTTAGTTGCTAAAAAAAAGCTAAATGATTATAAAGAGTTTTTTAGAGAGTTTGGAGTTGATTTGGATAATAAATGTCAAAAATTGATGCTAAAATATATTTATCAAAAAGAAAAAGACCTACAAAAGGTCAAAGAGGTTTTTAAAAGAAATAAACATCTTTGCAAGTGATTATTTTACTTGGCATCTATTAAGTTCTATTTCTTTAATTTTTTCTATCCTTTTAATTAATTCATCTACTTCTTGTAGTTGTTTTTGACATTTTGATTGGAGTTCTTCTTTTTTTTCTTTTAAAATTTGAAGTTGTTTTTCAATCTCTTCAATTGGAATCTCACAATTTTTTGCTGCTTCTTCTTCTTTTTTAAGAGCCCACTCAGTTAGTTTTTTGATTAGTTCTTGAAGCATCTATTCTCCTTTTTGTATAATATTATCAAAAAGGATAAAAAATGGAAATAAATAATTATAAAAAAGCGGCTAAAATTATAAAAAATGCAAAATTTATTACCGCTTTTACCGGAGCTGGGATTAGTGTTGAGAGTGGTATCCCAACTTTTAGAGGCCCTACTGGACTTTGGAGTAAATATGATCCAAAAATTTTAGATATTGATTTTTTTATTGAGCATCCTGATATAAGTTGGAAATATATTAAGGAAATTTTTTATGACTATATGCAAAATATAAAACCAAATGATGCTCATTATTGTCTTGCTTGGCTTGAAAAACATTATCCTCTAAAAGGAATTATTACTCAAAATATTGATAATCTTCATCAAAAAGCTGGTAGCTCAAATGTAGTTGAATTTCATGGCACTGCAAGTAGACTTATTTGTATGAATTGTGGGAAAAAATATCCATCAAAAGATTTTGACTTATCTATTCTTCCTCCACTTTGTCCTGTTTGTGGAGGAATTCTGAAACCTGATTTTGTCTTTTTTAAAGAACCGATTCCAAAAGATGCGTTAGAAAAGTCACTTTTTTTATCTCAAAATTGCGATGTGATGATTGTAATTGGAACGACTGGTGAAATTATGCCAGCAAGTGAACTTCCTGTTATTGCAAAAAGAAATGGAGCTAAAATTATTGAAATAAATATTGAACCTTCAAATTACACTAACACTATTACGGATATTTTCTTACAAAACAAGGCTACAAAAGCTTGTAATAAGTTAAAGGAACTTTTAAGCTCTTAATTACATCCCAGGAATTTTTGGGATTTTATTGAGTTTTGAATTTTTAAAATACCATTCTTATCTTTTTTCATTCAATGTCCAATAATTGGAAGTGGAATTAAGATTGCTTTTTTATTGTCTCTATAAACAAATGTTTCATCATCTTCCCTCTCCATTTTTCTTTAATTTTTAATGACTCTTCTGCTGCTCTACATATTGATAAGAAGTGTTTGTTTTTTTGTGTTTAATTTTTTCAGCTCCAATTGCAATTATTAAATAATCAAATTCACATTGATATTTGCCATCTTTGCACTCAATTTTTTTATTGTTAATATCAATTTTGCTAACTTTATTAAATTTTACTTCAAATTCGTGTATTTTGCTAAGTTCTCTCTAATCTAAAATACAATTTTCAAATTTATACTTTTTTGTTAGTATTCAAATTGGTATTGGATAAATACACATAAAATCTTGCTTTGTTATAATTATTACATCAAATCCATACTTTTAAAACCAAATAGCACTTTCCAATGTCTCAAAGCCACCGCCAAGAATTAGGATTTTTTGTCGTATAAGCTCCTTTTTTGGAAGGATATCAAATTTAGTTGACATATGTTATAATTTTTAAAAAAGGAGAGAATATGCCAAGAAGAGTTAGAAGAAGGATTAGAGGAAACTTTGAGAAGGTTTGTTTTAAGCCTTGCGGTATCCCAAATCACTCTCTTGATAGGGTTTTTTTAGATGAAGATGAGCTTGAAGCGATAAGACTTATGGATTATGAGGGGCTTTATCAAGAAGACGTGGCAAAAGAGATGGGAGTTTCTCGCCCTACTATTTCAAGAATACTAAAAAATGCAAGAGCTAAAATTGCAGATGCTATCTTAAATGGCAAGTCAATTGAAATTAAAAGGTTTAAAAATTAGACTTGCTGAATTTACGCAATATCTAAGCCCTGTTGGGCTTGGACTATCCCCAAATAAATGTCTAAGATGACCTTTGCATTTTGCGCACATTATTTCTACTCTTTGCATTCCGTTACTATATATTTTTCAAATTCATTAAGTTTACTTTTGCAATTATACATATTTTACCTTTTGATATAATTTAGAAAAATTTTATCTAAAATGGGAGAAGAAGTGAAAGATTTGGAGTCTGTAAAAGAGTTAATATCAATCTTAGAAACTTTACCAAGTGTAGGAAAAAAGAGTGCAGCTCGCATTGCTTATGAAATTGCAAAAGATAAAGTAAAAGGTCTTAGAATCTTGGATGCAATTGAAAATGTAGTTAGTAATGTTAGAGAATGTAGTAAATGTGGCAGTCTTAGTGAGTATGAAGTGTGCTCTATTTGTGATTCAAATCGAGATAAAGTTGTAGCGGTTGTAGAAAATAGTAAAGATATTGGAATTATTGAAGAGAGTGGAAGCTTTGGGGGGTATTATTTTGTGTTTGATGATAATGTTGAAAAATTAAGAGAATTCATTTTGGATAAAGATATAAAAGAAGTTATTTTTGCTTTTTCTCCATCAGTTGAAAATGAAATTAAGATGCAAAAGATTAAGGAAGAATTGGAACTT
>JAMOSZ010000037.1 GCA_027062625.1 Nautiliaceae bacterium | reverse complement strand
CACTGAAACTCCCGTTTCAATATCAAAACTTTTTATTAAACAGGATAAAAGACAACTAGTTTTATTTAACTCTTACAGAGCTATCTTATCTCCTAATCTCGTAATGTTCATCCCACACGAGCTTTGGAGTTTCCGAAATCTCAAAAAATTGAGATATCCTCTTAATAAGCTCTTTATCTTCCAATAATTTTCTTGACGAAAGTATTAAAAAACATCCTTTCTTCCTATCATATACTACCCTACCTCTTGGCAGGTCGTCATACTCGAGGAGTTTGAATTCAGGATGACGCGACACAAACTTTCCCCAGTAACTAAAGTGATCAAAAGTTGGCTGAATAGTATTTCCGTAGATTTCTCCACTTTCAAGAGACTCTTTATAACCGTCAATATTTTTACCATCTATCACCCAGAAAACCCCTATCTTTGCCACTACTTTCCCCCTTCTTTATCCAACAAAAAGTTCAAACGCAAATTCAATTTTATCTCTTCTCCTTAGAGAGAAGTCTAATTTCTAAATTAGAATACTTGCTTTACCTACAGAGAAAGATAAAGCAGAAAAAAGATAAAATATGACTTACAAGTCACAAAGGTTCAGGAAGTTGAAGTAACTCGTGAAATACACACTATAAATACCAATCTCAAGAAGCAGAAATGGAACTAGTTACGAAAGTAAAAAAGCTTAGTTTTTTTAACAAAAATTAGGAGCCACTATGGCTGAATCTAAAAAGTTCCAAATCTCAATAGAGATTCTGAACTTCCTTCTTCAGAAGAAGGATTATATTTCCACAACCGAGATCCAAAAACACTTAGTTTCTACAGGACTACTTAAAAGCGATTCTGCTAAAAGCAGTGATCGAAGAAAGCTAAATAGAACTTTAAACTTTCTTGAAAGTATTGGCTATATAGAGTCTAAAGATACAGAAGCTAAAGGAAGAACTCCTCAAAAATGGAGAATAAATAAGAAAGCTCTCCCATACCTAGCCTCAATTTCTGATAAAGAGTTAATATCCCTTCTCACTCTTAGCGCTTTCATTCCGAATAATTACAAAAATCTATCCATTTTCTCTCCTTTCTTTGATCTAGTCTTCAGGCTAAGCGACAGGCTCTCTTTTCAAGAGAGAGAAATTATAAGCAATTCCTTCATTAATGAATCTCAATTTCTCGAAAAATTTCTAGAATTCAAAGAAGAAGTACTCAACGAAATTCATAATGCCATTATAGACAAAGTAGCATTAAGAATCAGATATAAAAACTCTACCGAAGTTTTTAAAATTTATCCAATTAAAATATTCGTTTACAACGGCATTATTTATGTAGGAGCCGTTAAAAACAAAGTTTATAGAACCTTCCTCCTAGCCGGAATAAATATCTTAGAAAAACTAAAAGAAAAAACTCCCGAGTTCTTCTTTAAAAAATACAAAAACATAACTTTCGATATAGAAAGAGAAAAACCATTCCTATTTGGAATAAAAGTTGCAAAAAAACCTTCCCTTGAATACTTCCAAGCTCCACAAATTTTTACTACTCAATTTTTCTTTTCCAGAGAGAAAGACAACTACCTAATCTATCTTGTCGGATATACAGGTTCGAGATTTACTAGCAGATTCTTAGTTGAAGAAGTGATAGACATTATTCCACCAACAGAAAATATAATACTTAAAGCCAAAGAGCTAGACCTAAAAAAAAGATTTCCAACGTTAACTTTCTCTCTAAAAGAGAATGAAAAGAGATTCTTCCTTTTTAAGGAAGAACTTGAAGAGTTTATTGCTCAAAGACTAGAACTTCTTCAAAAACTAAATTACTCCTCACTGAAATAAGGAACTTTCCGCTTCAATAAAGACATCTTCTCTACAGACGTATGTTTGGAACATTC